>NZ_NBCN01000014.1:0-199005 GCF_002099185.1 Streptomyces sp. CB03238
TCTTGATCATCACGGCATGAGGCGTGGATCGGAACCCGATCTAAAACACGGCCTAGCAGCCCGACGCGCCCGAGGCCGGCGCGCCCGAGTCGGGCGTGCCCCAAGCCGACGTACCCGAGCGGCCGGTGTGCCCGAGCGGCCGGCGCGCCCACTCCGCGTGCACGCGGCCAACCTGCCCAAGCTCGGCGTGCACGCGGCCAGGGCCCCCGAGCGGCCGGCGCGCCCAAGCTCGGCGTGCACGCGGCCGGTGTGCCCCGCAGGCCGGCGTAGCCGAGCGGCCGGCGTGGCCCCGCAGGCCGACGTACACGAGGGGCCGGCGTGCCCCAGGACGGCGTGCCTGGGGGCTGAATCGGGTGCCCGTGCATCGGGCGTTCGGGTGAACGGCATACTGACCGACCGGGCGCGATCACTTTCGACATGCTAGGAGCAGCCATGGTTGACCGGATCGCCACCGAGAAGACGACCTTCAGGCCGGTCTTCGAGGTGGGGTCGTCCTTCATGGAGCAGGCGCAGGGCGTCGAGGCCAGGTTCCAGCACGCGATCGCCCCGGCGACGGTGGATTTCGACTTCGGTGAGATCAGCCGGGCGGCGAGCGGTATCCCGGACAGCTCGACCGTGAAGATCATTCGCGGCTGGGGTCTGCAGGAGACGGCTCCCGTCAGCGTGATGGTCCTCTCCCTCAGGGAGGCCGTACGCCAGGCCCTTCCGCAGCCGTTCGCGAACCCCGCCTTCTGGGAGAAGGTCGAGCAGGCGCTCACCGACGCCTTCGTGGGACTGCACGGGCAGACGGGCACCCACCTCTCCTTCTACCGGGAGGACCCGGACAACACGAGCTACTACTACAACGTGTTGTTCGCCCTCCAGGACGAGGAGACCGACGACTCCCTGTACGCCGTCGCCTTCTGTGCCAATGTGACGGTTGCTCTGAGCCCGGAGGAGGTCAGGACCCTGACGGTCGAGGACACCGCCCAGTACACGATCCGTCTCAACGCCATCACCGTGCAGCGGAAGCTGCCGTCCGCCGGCTGATCGGGAGGGATACGGCCGCCGGGGCGGCGCCGTGCCTACGCGCTCGTCGCGGGGCGCGGCGCCTCGGCGGGGGCGGTGACGCGGTCGGGGAGGCGGTTGCCGATGCTGCGGTACGTGAGGGGCAGGCCGGCCAGCCGTTCGGGAAGCAGGCAGTTCTTCCCGTCCACGACGACCGCGGGCGGCGCCATTCTGGCGGCCATCAGGGACCAGTCGGCCTCGATGGTCTCCGGCCACTCGGTGAGGACGACCGCCGCCCGGGCGCCCTGGACGGCGGCGCGCAGTTCAGGGCACGGTCGGGCGCCCGGAAACAGCCGTTGCAGGTGTTCGGGGTCCGTGGCCGGGTCCCAGATGCGTACGGCCGCCGCCTCGGCGACCAGCTGGGGCACGAGGACCCGGCTGGGCGCCGCCCGCATGTCGTCGCTCCACGGCTCGTAGCGGGCTCCGAGGACGGCGATCTCGCAGTCGGCGAGCTGCTCGCCCAGCTCCTCACGGAGCACGTCGCGCACGAGTCCGGGCTGGGCGCGGTTGACGGCGATGGTCGCGTCGAGGAGAGGCGTGGCCACGCCGCGGCCGGCCGCCCAGTGCGCCAGTGCCTCGGTGTCCTTGGGGAGGCACGAATCGCCGAAGCCGAGCCCCGGCTGGAGGAAGGCGTGCCCGATACGCGGATCGAGGCCCGCGCCCTGCATCACCTTGTCGATGTTGAGGTCCGGCGCGGCGCACAGTCGTGCGAACTCGTTCGCGAAACTGATCTTCATGGCGAGGAAGGTGTTGCCGGCGTACTTGATCATCTCGGCGGTGTCGGGCGTGGTCACCACCCAGGGGCACGTCTGCTCCCCGTACAACTGGTGGAGCACCGGCAGCGCGCCCGGCGACCAGAGGCCCACCACCGTCCGGGACGGGGTGGTCCAGTCGTCCAGGGCACTGCCCTGGTTCAGGAACTCGGGGTTGTAGGCGTAGCGGTCGCGCATCTGCGGATGGGCCTGGAGGAGCCGGGCGCTGGTGCCGGGCGGCACCGTGGACTTCAGCACCACGGCCGGTGGCGGCAGCAGGGCCGCCACGGCCGCGAGGGCCGACGTCACTTGTGACAGGTCCGCGGCCCCGGTCTCGTCGGGCGGTGTCCCCACGGTGATCAGGACGACCTCGAAGGGCTGTCTGAGGTGCGTGTGCGCCAGGTCGGACGCGAAGGTGAGCCGCCCGGTCTCCCTCGCCAGCGACAGCTCCTGTTGCAGACCCGGCTCGGACACCGGCGTGCGCCCCGCCTCCAGCGAGGCCAGCCGGGCCGGCTCGCGCTCGATGCCCGTCACATGGTGCCCCTGCCGGGCGAGGGCGACGGCCCCGGTCACTCCGACATAACCCTGCCCAACGATGGCGACCCGCACGTGACTCTCCCGACACCCCGGCGATACCAGCAGGACCTGCTGCCGCTCCGTACGTGGAAACGCCAGCTTGCGGTCGCCGATACCGCCGGTCCACCGGTCCCGGGCAGACGGGTGACGGCTGAGGGCTGACGGGTCCGGGTGGCGGGTGCCGGGGTCAGCCCCTGGTGCCGGTGAACCAGGTGAATCCGTCGCCTTCCTGGTCCCCGTCCTTGTCGAGGGCCGGGCCGCCTCCACCGCCGCCGGCCGTGTCGGCGCCGTTCGGCAGCAGGAGTTCGACCCGTACGGTCCCGGTTTCGCGCTGCTGGGCGACGAACTCGTCGATCTGCGTCCGGCAGGCGTGGTCCAGGTGTGTCATGGCCGTCAGGTCGAGGCGGATACGGGGCGTCCCGGCGGTTGCGAGCGCTTCGAGGGCCTCCAGCGCCTCCAGCAGCTGCGGGAGCCTGACGAAGGTGGCGCTGCCGGCGATGGTCAGCTTCGCCGTTTCCCCGTCGCTCGTCCGCCGCACGGTCGTCCGCGACATGCGCAGCACGGCCAGCAGGGTCCCTGCCGCGGGCCGATCAGTACGCCTTCCAGCAGTGCCGTACCGAAGATGGCGAGGGTGGTGATCCGAGATGGCCTGGAACATGCGGCCCAGCCGGATGATCGCGAGGGCGATCTGGAGCAGGCCGCTGACCGTGACGATGATTCCGAGCATGGCCGGCCCGTGCTTCAGCACGGCTTCGGCCACCAGTGCCGCGAGGCCCGCGGCGGGGCCGCTCACCTGGAGCGCACTGCCGCGCATGAGGCCGACCACGAGGCCGCCCACGATGCCGGAGACGATGCCCAGCTCGGGCGGCGCGCCGGAGGCGACGGCGATGCCGATGCACAGCGGCAGGGCGACCAGGAAGACGACGAACGAGGCGGTGACCTCCGTACCGATGCGCACGCCGCGCAGTTCGGCGGCGAGACCGGGAGCCGGCGCGGGGCTGGGGGCGGGGTCGGAGGTGGGCGTGGTGGAACGGCCGGTGGGGCGGGCGTGCCGGGCGCGCTGCCGGGGTGGGGACGGGGAGGACTGGCCGTCGGCGAGGCGCCGGTAGGTGTCACCGGCGTCGGCCACCTGACGGTGGAACGGGCGTGGTCGAGAAGGGCCTGCATGTGTCCTCCTGGTCGACGAACGCCGCAGACAACCGGGCACACGCGATGCGTTGCGTTGCGATGTTGCGATGCGTTGCGGGGCCGTGCCGTGCCTGCGGACCGTGCGGACGACTCTAGGAAGTCGTCTTCCAGGCGAAGGCCGGCGTTTGGTCAGGACGAGCCCAGCAGCCGCCCAGATTTTCGCCGCCGGAATCTGTGAGCTATCGCTCGAAGAGCGGAAGTGGCGGCGTGTGGCGACGGGTCCTGCTGTACGGTGCGGAATCCGAACAGGCGGTTCGAGAACCGGTGTTGACGCATTCCGGGCGCCGTGCGGCGAGTTGTGCGCCGGTGTGAACCGGAAGGACGGGAACGACTCATGCGGGTGCTGCTCATCGAGGACGACGAGACGATCGCCGAACCACTGGCCGAGGGGCTCTCCCGCTACGGACTCACGGTCGGACGCGTGGCGAGACGTCCATGTGGCGGCGCTGCGGCGCAAGCTGGGGGACTTCGGCTGGATCCATACGGTACGAGGGGTGGGGTTCCGCCTCGTCGTCCCGGCGTCGCAGGGCTGACGGGCGGGGCCCGCCATGACCCGACGCCTGCTCCTGAGCTACCTGACGGTGGCCCTGCTGGTTCTACTGTGCCTGGAGGTGCCTTTGGGCATCGTTTACAGCCGGGCCGAGCAACAGCGCGCCACCCAGGCCGCCGAGGACGAGGCGGAGTCGCTCGCGGCGTACGCGGCGGTCTCCCTCGAAGGAAACCGGACCGAGGCCCTGAACGACCGTGTGGCGCACTGCGCCCAACGCATCGGCGGAGAGGTGTTCGTCTTCGACGCGAGGGGCCGCCTCACCGCCTCCTCCCGGTCCCTGGCGCCGGACGAGGCCCGGGACATGGCCGGCCGGCGGGAGGTACGGTCCGCGTTGCGCGGGCGAGCCGCCATCGACGTACGCACCCGGACGGTGAGCGGCGGGGTGCGTGTGCCGGCCGCCGCGGCGCCGGTGCCGCTGGGCGCCTCCCGCTTCGGGGCCGTACGCGTCACCCTTCCCACGGACACGGTGCGGGAGCGGATCCACGGGGTGTGGCTGACCCTGGCCGGGGTGGGGCTGCTGGCGCTGGCGGCCGTGGCGGGGGTGGCGTTCGGGCTGGCCCGCTGGACGAGCCGGCCCATCCTGGAACTGGAGCGGGCCACGGCCCGCCTGGCCGAAGGCGACCTCCCCGTACGGGCGACCCTGGCCACGCCGACCGGCCCGCCGGAGGTACGCAGGCTCGCGGTCACCTTCAACGAGACGGCCGCTCGCCTGGAGCACCTGCTGGAATCGCAGCGCGCCTTCGCCGGCGAGGCCTCCCACCAGCTCAAGACGCCGCTGGCCGCGCTCCGGCTGCGGCTGCGGCTGGACAACCTGGAGCCCGACGTGGCCGTCCACGCCAGGAGCGGCCTGACGGCGGCGATGACGGAGACCGAACGCCTGGCTCGTATGGTCGAGGGGCTGCTGGCGATGGCCCGGCTCGACGAGAAGGCCGTCATGCGCGTGCCCGTGGATCTCGACCGCGTCGCTCTCGACCGCTTACGGACCTGGACCCCCGTGTTCGAGGCGCGGGGCTGCCGGCTGGCGCTGGGGGTGGAGCACGCCGGGCAGGCCCTCGCCGTGCCGGGTGCCGTGGAACAGATCCTGGACAACCTGCTGTCCAACGCCCTGCGGGCGTCGCCTCCCGGGTCCGTGGTGCTGGTGGACCGCCGGCTCCCCCGCCCGGTACGCAGGTCCCCTCGCGAACACCGGCCGGTGTGGGCCGAGTTGCATGTGATCGACGAAGGCCCCGGGATGCCTCCCGAACAGCGTGCACGCGCCTTCGACCGGTTCTGGCGCGCACCGGGATCGACCGAGGTGGGCAGCGGAATCGGTCTCTCCCTGGTGCGGCGGCTCGCGGCCGCCTGCGGCGGCAACGCCGCCCTGGAAGAGGCCTCCCGGGGCGGCATCGACGCGGTGGTCAGGCTGCCCTCGATCCCGTCACGCGGCAGTGGGACCGGGCCGGCTCCGGGGCTGGTCGAGGCGGTGAGGCAGTGGCCCGCCCGGAGGACCGTCCCCGTGCCGCGTCTCCGTACCAGGCACACCGTCTCCCGGCCGCGCTCCACCGACCCGGGAAGGCTCTGACCGCCTACGCCGGCCGGTCGGGGCGCGCGGCCGGAAGGTGGACCACGATCAGGGCGAACGCCGCCAGTACGACGTAACGCAGTGCCGAGTCCAGCCCGTTCCAGTCCGAGGACTGCCACATGACGAACCACTCTCCGCCGATGCCGAAGAAGCCGAGCCCGAACAGCAGCAGGACCATCACCAGGCCGGCGGTGCTCGCCCGGCGGGCACGGTCGTAGGCTCTCCGCCGCAGCCCCACCGCCCAGAGCCAGGTGGCGACCACGAGGACGGACGCGGTGAGGACCTCCCAGACGATGATGGCGAGGTACGCCGCGTTCTGGAGGGCGGGCGAGGTGATCGCCCGCCACATCAATTGCGGGTCCTTGAACGTGGTGTCCATGGCCAGGACGTGCTGGACGAACTGCTGGTTGGACCCGAAGTCCGTGATGTTGCCGAAGGCCACCAGAACCATGGACAGCGCCACGGTCCCCGTCAGCGCGGCCGCCGCGACGGCGAGGGTGCCGAGCGATAGGAGCCGGTCCAGTGGGCTGTCGGTACGTTCGGTGGTGCCTGCCACGTCAAATCCCTCTCAATGGTTGGGTGGTCGCGCGCAACCTCTTGCCGCTGGTTCACATCATCCTCCCTGCGACAGGTCAACACAGCAGTGGGGGAACGGACGATGGACCGGACGACGACACCGGGAAGCGGCACGCGAACGGAACCGGGCGGCGGGCCGAGCCGTCGTCGCCTTCTGGGCGCCGGTGCCGGCGCCGCCCTCTCCGGGGCGTTCCTCACGGGGGTGGCGGGCACCCGGGCGTCGGGCGCGGGAACCGGTACGGCGGGCAGGGCGCCGGGCGCGCCCCGCCCGGCGGACTGGGCGGCGCTGGCCAAGGGACTGGACGGGACGCTGGTCCGGCCGGGCGACCGCGACTACGACGTGGCCCGTACGTTGTTCAACCCCCGCTTCGACGCCGTGCGCCCGGCCGGGATCGCCTACTGCGCCCGGCCCGAGGACGTGCGCGGCTGCCTGGAGTTCGCCCGCCGGCACGGGGTGCCGGTCGCGGTGCGCAGCGGCGGGCACTCGTACGCGGGCTGGTCGTCGGGGCCGGGTCTGATCGTCGACGTACAGAGGATGGCGTCCGTCTCCCTGACGGGTGGTACCGCGACGATCGGCGCGGGCGCGAAACTCATCGACGTCTACGACCGGTTGACCGCCCGTGGCCGGACCGTACCGGCCGGGTCCTGTCCCACGGTGGGCGTCGCCGGTCTGGCGCTCGGCGGTGGTATCGGCGTCGTCAGCCGGGCCTACGGGCTGACCAGCGACAGCCTGACGGGCGCCAGGATCGTGACCGCCGACGGCCGGATCCGGGACGTGGACGCCCGCCGCGACCCCGATCTGTTCTGGGCGCTGCGCGGCGGCGGCAACGCGCAGTTCGGGGTCGTCACCGAGATGCGGATGCGGACGCACGCGGCGCCGGAGTGCACCACGTTCTTCCTCCGCTGGACATGGTCGCGTGCCGCCGCGGTGGTACGTGAGTGGCAGCGCTGGGCTCCCACCGCGCCGGACGGGATCTGGGCCAACCTCCATCTGGCCGCCCCGGTGGGCGGGCGGCCCGGGTCGGTCCGCGTCGGCGGTCTGGCCCTGACGGGCCGGCGGGACCTGGAGAACCGGCTCGACCGGCTGGCCGGCGCCGTCGGCGCGCCGCCCACGTCGGAGTCGATCCGTACCCGCCCGTTCATGGACGCGATGAAGGTGATGGGCGGGGTGTCCGGCATGACCGTCCCGCAGGCCCACCAGAAGGGGACCCTGCCGGGCCGCACCCCGCAGGGCCGGGTGGCGCGCGAGTCGTACGCCGCGCGCTCCGACTTCTACACACGCCCCGTTCCGGCCGACGGCGTCAAGGCGCTGATCGCCCGGGTGGAACAGCTGGCGCGGCTCAGCGGCGGCGGGGCGGGCAGTGTCGCGCTGGACGCGATGGGCGGCGCGGTGAACCGGGTCCGGGCGGCCGACACCGCGTTCGTCCACCGCGACGCGCTCTTCCTGGCCCAGTACATCGTCTCCTGGCCCGACCGCGCCCCCGCCGCCACGGTGGCCCGTCACCGGGCCTGGCTGGACGCCACGTACGACGTGATGCGGCCGTGGGCGAGCGGCCAGGCGTACCAGAACTACACCGACCCTGCCCTGCGGGACTGGCGCCGTGCCTATTACGGCGCGAACATCGACCGACTGGTGAAGGTGAAGGCGACGTACGACCCCGGGCATCTCTTCCGCCACACCCACACCTTCTGAAGCCCTCTCACCGGTTCGTCCCTCCCGGAGGGCGAATGTCAGTGGGGGGTGTCACGCTGCTGCCGTACGCGATTTCCGTGACACCCGCGAAACGAGGCATGCGCCGTGATCACCACTGACTTCGCCCCCGGCTCCCCCTGCTGGCTCGACCTCGGCGCGCCCGATGTCCCGGCGGCGGCCGATTTCTACGCCTCGGTGTTCGGCTGGGAGTTCCAGCCGTTCACCCCGGAGGAGGGGGACTACGGCTTCTTCAAGCTGGACGGCAGGACGGTCGCCGGGCTCGGGAAGCTCACCGAGCAGGGCGCCCGTTCGGCCTGGATGATCTACTTCAGCACGCCCGACGCCGACGCCACGACCGAAGCGGTGCAGCGCTCGGGCGGCACGGTACGGGTCGCCCCGATGGACGCCGACGGCGAGGGCCGGATGGCCCAGTACACCGACCCGCAGGGGGGCCAGTTCGCCGTGTGGCAGCCTGGGTCGACCAAGGGCGTGGAGGCGGTGGACGGGCCGGGCAGCCTGGGCTGGATCGAGCTGTACACGACGGACGCGGCCGCCGCCAAGGACTTCTACGCGAACCTGTTCGGCTGGCAGACCCAGGACATGGAGCTGCCGGGCGGCGGTGGGACGTACTCGCTGATCACTCCGGCAGGCCTGCCTCCGGAGCGTATGCACGGCGGTGTGATGCAGCTTCCGCCCGACGCGCTCGCCCTGACCGGCGGCCGCCCCTACTGGCACCCCGTCTTCGGCACCACCGACTGCGACGCGACGGTCGCCAAGGTCAGGGAGAAGGGCGGCACCATCCAGATGGGCCCCGAGGACGCGCAGGACGTCGGACGGCTCGCCGTCTGCGTCGACCCGGCCGGGGCCGACTTCGTGGTCCTCACCCCCGCCCAGGGCTGAGCAGACCGGCCGCCCGGCCGTTCGCGCCGGTACGGGGGGTCGCCGTCATCAGCAGCCGGTCGGGGAACGTCGTGACGCCGCCCACCGCGCGTACCGGGCGGTGGGGGTCGGCAGGGCGGAGGCGGAAGCGGGTGGCGATGGCCGCCAGGGCGACCGGGGCGGCGAGGGAGGTGAACGGGGCGCCCACGCAGCGGTGCGCGGCCGCGCCGAAGGGCAGGTAGGCGGTGCGCGGCACCGGGTGCGGGGCGTCGGGTGACCAGCGGTCGGGGTCGAAGGCGGACGGGTGGGGGTACACGGCGGGGTCGCGGTGCATGGCGTACAGGTTGAGGACGACCACGGCTCCGCGCGGGAGGCGGAAGCCGCCGACCGTCACCTCGCGCAGCGCTTCGCGGGGCAGCACCGGGACGGGATAGAGCCGGAGGACCTCGGAGATGACGCGGCTGGTGAGAGGCAGGGCGTCGAGGACGCTCGTCGGCAGGGGCCGGCCGCTGAGGAACAGGGCGTCGGCCTCGCGCTGTACGGCTTCCTCCAGGCGGTGGTTCGCGGCCAGTTCGTGGCAGGCCCAGGCCACTGCCCGGCCCGTGGTGCCGACGCCCGCCAGGAAGAAGGTGGCCATCTCGTCGAGTACCGTCGCGCGCGTGATGCCGGGGGTTCCGTCGCGGGGTGTTCCGTCGGGGGGTGTCCCCTCGTCGGCCGTCCCCTCGCGGGGTGTTCCCTCGCCGGCCGTCCCCTCGCCGGGGCACGCGGCGCGGTTCAGCAGGCTCAGCAGGTCGCCGCCGCAGGCGGGCGGGGCGTGGTGTGCGTACAGCGCCTCCAGGGCCTCCCGCAGCAGGCGTACCGCTCGCCGGTAGGCGAGGTTCCCGGGGGTCGGCACGCGGGAGTACCACCGCGGTGCGACGCCCCGCAGCCGGGTGCCTTTCGACAGCATGGCCCCACTGCCCACGAGGCGTGCCACCCATTCCGTCGACGCCTCGGAGCGGAACAGGGCACGTACCGTGAGAGCGGTGCTCAGCTTCAGCGCCTCGTCGCCCACGTCGAACGCCGTGCGCACCGGCCACTGCCCGGCGACGTCCGACGCGACCCGGCACATCAGGGGCGCGGTGGCGGCCAGGGAGGCACGTCCGAACGCGGGCTGCACGATCCTTCGGCGCTCTCGGTGGATCTCCGCCTCGACGGTGAACAGCCCGTCCCCCATGGCCTCCCGCATTCCCCGGGCGACTCGCTCGCGGCCGAAGGCGGCGGCCCGGTCGGCCAGGACCTCGTGCGTGAGGTCACCGTCGCTCACCACGTACACGGTGGTGGTGCCCAGTCGGGCCCGCACCATGGGCCCGGCGGCGCCCAGCTTTAGAAGTGCGGGCAGCAGTCCGCGCCGCAGCAGCGGCAGGTGGCCCAGCGGCCCCCGGTGTCCGGGGGCCCAGGGCACCTCACGCACCTCACGCGT
Source organism: Streptomyces sp. CB03238 (assembly GCF_002099185.1). Lineage (NCBI taxonomy): Bacteria > Bacillati > Actinomycetota > Actinomycetes > Kitasatosporales > Streptomycetaceae > Streptomyces > Streptomyces sp. CB03238. Next base: position 10,285 of record NZ_NBCN01000014.1, read on the forward strand.
CACGGCGGCGTTCACCGGCCCGCCGGACCGCGTCCGGCCTCCGCGCCGTCGTCGGGGCGCAGGCTCAGCCGCTGGTGGACGAGGCGGGCGACGTCGGCCAGCGTCAGGCCGCTGCCCATGAGTTCGGCGGGCGAGATGAGCAGGTCGAAGCGGTTGCGGACGGCGACGAGGAGTTCGGCGCCCATGAGCGAGTCCAGCCCGTAGTCCTCCAGGCGGCGACGGGGGTCCAGTTCGTCGCCGCTCATGTGCAGTACGCCTGCCAGGAGGGTGGCGAGCATGGCGGTGACGGCCGCCTCGGCGTCGTCCGGTGCCATGCGCGCGAGTTCCCGCAGCACGTCGGCGTGGGGGCGGCTGGTGTCGTCCGTGTCGTCCGGCACGAGCCGGTGGAAGCGGGGGCCTGCGAGCAGCGGGAACAGGTCCTTGGCGCGTGCCCAGTCGCAGCGCTCGACACCGGCGACGGCGGTCTCGCCGGCCGGCAGAGCGCCGGCCGCGGTGAACGCCTCCCGTGGTGTGAGGGGGACCATTCCGGCTCGTGCGAGGGACTGCTCCATGTCGTGGCGGGCCACGTACCCCGCCTCCCCGATGACGCCCCACGCGATCGTCGTGGCGGGCAGGCCGGCGGCCCTGCGGTGCCGGGCGAGCGCTTCCAGATAGGCGTTGCCGGCCGCGTAGGGCGCCTGCGTGATGTTGCCGAGGGAGGCGGTGAGCGACGAGTACGCGAGGAACAGGTCCAGCGGCCGGTCACGGGTGAGCAGGTCCAGCAGGGCGCCGCCCGTCGTCTTGGGAGCCAGGACGGCGCCGACGCGCTCGTCGGTGAGCTCGGTCAGGCGCGCATCGTCCAGGTGCATGGCGCAGTGCACCAGCCCGCGCAGCGCGTGGCCGGTGGCGTCGATGTCCCGCAGGAGCCGCCGTACGGCGTCCGGGTCGGTGACGTCGGCCGCGTACGCGGTGGCCGTCACGCCCCGCTCGGTGAGGCGTGCCAGGACGGCGGCCGCTTCGGGGGCCCGGTCGCCGCGCCTGCTCACCAGGGCGAGGTGCCGGGCCCCGAGGTCGGCCAGCCGGGTCGCGGTCGCGGCACCGAAGCCGCCCAGGCCGCCGGTGACGAGGTAGGTGCCGGACGGGTCGAGGGCGGGCGCCGCGCCTCCGGCGGTCACCTGGACCGGCTCGTCCAGGGGGTCGAACGTGACGACGACCTTGCCGATGTGGCGGGAGTGCTGGAGGAGGCGGAAGGCCTCGTCGACGCGTGCGGCCGGGTAGGCGCTGTGCGGCAGCGGCCGGTACGTTCCCGCCGCCACGCGGTCCGACACCTCGGCGAACAGGGCGCCGTTGCCGGGTGCTTCGGGCGGCAGCGTGTTGAGGTCGACGCCGAAGAAGGCGATGTTGTGGTTGAAGGGGCGCAGCGACAGCGGCTTGTTCTCGTAGATGTCGCGTTTGCCGAGTTCGATGAAGCGTCCGCCCGGCCGCAACAGGTCCATGCTGCGGGCGATGGCCTCACCGGCGAGGGAGTTGACGACCACGTCGACCCCGGCGCCGTCGGTGATCCGGCGTACCTCGGGTGCGAAGTCCAGGCTGCGGGAGTCCAGGACGTGTGCGACGCCCAGGGCGTGCAGCCAGTCCCGTTTGGCTTCGCTGCCCGCGGTGGCGATCACCCGGGCGCCGCAGGAGCGGGCGTACTGGAGGGTGGCGAGGCCGATGCCTCCGGCGCCGCCGTGGACGAGCACCGTCTCCCCCGGTGCGAGCCGGGCGAGGCGGTGCAGGCTGTGGTGGACGGTGGCGTGGACGACGGGGAGCGTCGCCGCTTCCGCGAAGCCCATCCCGTCGGGGATCCGGCCGAGGGCCTCCTCGGAGGTGACGGTGTGCGAGGCCAGCGCGGCGGGAGCGAGACCGAACACCCGGTCCCCCACCGCCCATCGCGTCACACCAGGGCCCACCTCGGTGACGACGCCGGCGCACTCCAAGCCGGGGCCTTGCGCGCTGGGGGTGCCCTCTACCGCTTCCTGTGGCAGCAGCCCGTTCGCGTTCAGCGTGTCACGGTAGTTGAGCCCCGCTGCCCGTACGGCGACGGCCACCTGTCCGGCGCCGGGCCGGACGGGGGTGGTGCGCTGCCAGGTGAGGCGGTAGTGGAGGCCGGGGTCGCACACGCGGAGGGTGTACGCGTCGGTGGGCGCGGTCGCGGGCGTCGTAACGGCCGCGGTCACGGGCGCGGGCGCGGTCACGGGCGCGGTCACGGGCGCGGGCGCGGTCACGGGCGTGGTCACGGGCGCGGGCGCGGTCACGGGCGTGGTCTGCGGTACGAGGCCCGGCCGGGTGTGCGTCTCGCGCGGTACGAAGCGGCCATTGCGGGTGAGGACGATCTCGTCCTCGTCACCGGGAGCGAGTAGTTCGGCGGCCAGCCGCCGGGCATCGGTGTCCGGTTCGCCGCAGCGCTCCAGGCTGACGCGGCGGATGCCGAGCGCGGGCTGCTCGTTGGCGAGGGAGCGGGCCATGCCCCAGACGGGGGCGTCAGCGGGGAAGGCGGGGTTCTCCGGGGCGGGGAACAGCCCGCTGGGCCGCGTGACGAGCCAGAGCCGGACGGTGACGCCCTCGGGCAGGTCGTCCCGGCAGGCGGAGGCCACGGCGCGCAGGAGGGCGGCCCTGCGGGTGGCCTGTGCGGTCGTACGGGCCGGGTCGGTCTCCGGTTCGGCGAACAGGATGGTGAGGGCCACCCCCTGGGCGCCCGTCGTCAGCAGGCGGGCGTAGGACTCGGGTGCGGTGTCGGCGACGAGGGTGGTGACGGTGGCGGGGGCCTCGGAGGACGCGTGCCGTAGCTGTTCGGCGACCGCACGGCCCATCGCGGTCTCCCGCTCGCTCTCGACGGCGACGATCCAGGCGGTGTGCCCGTCCGGGGCGGGCGACGGCGCCGGGGCGGCGGGCCCCTCGGCGGCCGGAGCCGCGGCGAGCAGGACGGAGTAGTCGTCGCGCGTGGGCTGCCGGTCGTCGCCGCTGAGGACGACGTCGGTGAAGCCGCACTCCTCCAGCAGCGGTGGCCACTGGTCGCGGGCGAGCAGGATCGAGTGCGGGCGCAGATGCTGGTCGGCGCGCTGCCAGAAACTCTCCAGGGTGCCGAAGACGGCGCTCAGCTGTTCCGTGTCGTGGGGTTCCAGGGCCAGCAGCAGTCCGCCCGGCGCCAGGAGGGTCCGGACCCGGCGCAGCGCGGCGGCCACATCGGTGGTGGCGTGCAGGGCGTGCGCGGACACGACCAGGTCGAAGGCGCCTTCGGTGAAGCCTTGCGAGCCGGGGTCGGCGTTGAGGTCGAGGGTGCGGTAGTGGAGGAAGTCGTAGGCGGCGAAGCGGTGTTCGGCGCGGGTGAGGAAGGCGGCGGAGACGTCCGTGTACGTGTAGTGGGTGCGCTCCGGCGGCAGGAACGGCAGCAGAGCGGCCGTGGTGCCGCCGGTCCCGGCGCCGACCTCCAGGACCCGCAGCGGCCGGTCGCCCGGCCACGCCTCGACGAGGCCGCGCACCAGTGACTGGGCGACGCGGTTGTGGAACCGGGTCACCGGTGCGAGGTCGTAGGACTGTTCGTACGCGGAACCGTCGGACGCCAGGAGCTCCAAAGGGTCCCGGGTGCCGCGCAGAACCGCGTCCAGGTGCCGTGCCCGCCGGGCGTAGAGGGCCGCCTGGGAGCAGAAGGCCGGGTGGTCGGCCACGAACGCGCGCAGCAGTTCGGCGGCGCGGAAGGTGCCGGTCGTCAGCCGCCACCGCCCGTCCGGCAGGGACGACAGCAGGCCGTGCCGCTCCATCAGGGGCAGCATCAGCTTGACCAGGCGGCGATGGCGCATCTGGAGCCCGGCCGCCGTGAGCGTCCGCATGTCGAAGGCCGCGCCCGGCTCGGGCAGGAAGCCGCTCAGTACGTCGCCCCAGAGGTGGGCGAGGCCTTCCTTCGACGCGGTGACGAACGCCTCGTAGGGCGTTTCCCGCCAGGCGGTACGCAGCGCGGTGATCCGCTCGGCGGCCGCCGCCGCGATGCCGGAGGGTGTGAGCGGCGGGAACACCGGCGCGGGGCTGTCGGGGCGGGGCGCGGCGCGCAGCACGGTGTGGCGCAGCATGACGGGTGCCGTCTCGGCCTCGGCGAGGCGCCGCAGCCGGCAGCCCGCCATCTCCACGGTGACGGTGCCGTCCTCGTCGGTGACGGTGATGTCCCAGCAGACCTCGGCCGCGGTACGGGATCGCTCCCGTACGTGCACCAGGCCGGTGGCGGAGGGGGTGCGCCAGACGCGTACGGCGCCGATGGCCGACGGGAGGTAGGCGGCCCTGGCGGCCGGGTCGTCGTACAGCAGGGGCGCTCCTGCCTGCAACGCGCCGTCCAGCAGGGCGGGGTGGGCCTCGTAGGGGTTTTCCTCGGCGGTGCTGTCCTCGTGCCGGTAGGAGGCGAGCACTTCGCCGCTGCCCACCCGCAGGTCCATGAGCACGCGGAAGGCGGTCCCGTAGGTCAGGCCCGCGCGGTCGCAGGCCCGGTAGTGGTCGATGCCGCTGACGGTGCGCTGGCACCGGTCGCGTACGGCGGTGGCGTCGAGCGACCGGGGGCGCGCGCCGAGCAGGGCGCGCACCTGGGCCCGTACGTGTACGCGCGGTTCGTCGCCACGTGCGTCGGTGCTGGTGACCGTGAGGACTCCGTCGTCCGGTGTCACCGCCACCTGCGTACCCAGCGACTCGGGGTCGGGCCACGGCACCGCCAGGGGGCGGTGGATCTGGACGTACGCCACCTCGGCCGGGGAGGCGAAGGTGCGCCGCCCGGCCGCCAGGGCCATCTCGACGTAGCCGGTCGCGGGCATGACGACGGTCCCGGCCACCTTGTGGTCGGCGAGCCAGGGGACGAGGGAGGGGTCCACCTGGCCGGACCACAAGGGCTGCGGGGCGGGGATCCGCTCGCCGAGCAGCGGGTGGTCGATCCGGCCGTTGCCGCCGGTGCGCAGCGCCCAGTTCTCGGGGGCGCCGTTCCAGTGGCGTTCGCGCTGCCACGGGTACGCCGGCAGGTCGGCGGGGAGGGCGGGCCTCGGGAAGTGGCGGTCCCAGTCCACCCGGGCGCCCGCCGCGAGCAGTGCCGCCAGGGCGTCCGCCAGGCCGGCCGGGCCGTCGGCGTCGCGGTGCAGCGTCGGTACGTACGTCCTGTGTGCGGCGCGCCGCAGGTAGGGGCGCAGCACCGGGTGCGGGCCGATCTCGAGGAGGATGTCGGCGCCGTCGGCGAGGGCGCGGTCGACGGCCTGGGCGAACCGTACGTGTTCGCGGACGTTGCGCCACCAGTAGTCCGCGGTCAGTTCCTCGCCGGGGACGGGTTCGCCGGTGACGGTGGAGACCATCGGCAGCCGTGTCGCGGTGGGGGCGAGGCCCGTCAGGGCGTGCGCGAGCGGTTCGCGCAGCGCGTCCATGGCGCGGCTGTGGAACGCGTAGTCGAGGCCCAGGTCGCGGAAGAAGACCTGGCGGGAGGCGAGTTCCTCGCCGAGGGCGGCGAGGGCTTCGGGGTCTCCGGCGACGGTGACGTCCCGGCCACTGTTGATCCCGGCGACCTCCAGCCGCCCTTCGTACGCGGCGAGGACCTCGCGTACGCCGGCCTCGCCGAGACCCACGGCGGCCATCCGTCCGCTGCCCGCCGTAGCGGCCTGGGTGCGGCTGCGCTCGGCGATCACGCGTGCGGCGGAGGGCAGGTCCAGCGCCCCGGCGGCGTGGGCGGCGGCCACTTCGCCGACGCTGTGCCCGATGACGGTGGAGGGGCGCACGCCCCGCTCCGCCAGCAGGGCGACCAGGCCGGCCTGCACGGTGAACAGCATCGGCTGGGCGATCTCGGTGCGCTGCCAGTGGGTGCGGTCGCCGGTCTCCAGCCGTTTGGCCACCGACCATCCGAGGTGGGGGGCGAGGGCCGTGTCCACCTCGTCGACGGCGGCTGCGAAGACCGGTTCGTGCGCCATGAGGTCGGCGGCCATGCCGGGCCATTGCGAGCCGTTGCCGGAGAAGACGAACGCCACCGTGCCGTTTCCGGTCGTCTCGCCGACGGCCCCGGCGGCGGCTTCGCCGGTGCGGCCCGGGGCGTTGCTGTCGCCGTCGCCCGGGAACAGTCGCGTCAGCCGGGCCGCCGCCTCCCGGGCCCCGCTCGCCAGGACGACGGCGCGGTGCGGGTGCGCGCTCCGCCGGAGGCACGTGGTGTGGGCCAGGTCGTAGAACTCGCCCGGGTCGGCGGTGGCGAGGCGCTCCGACACCCTGGCGGCCGCTTCGCGCAGCGCCTGTGCCGAGCGCGCGGAGACGAGCACCGGCAGCGGCCGGTCGCCGTCCGGTGCCGTGGCCTGCCGGGGCAGCGGGGCGGCGGCGGGCGGAGGGGTCAGGACGACGTGGGCGTTGGCACCGCCGAACCCGAAGGAGTTCACGCCCACGGCGGACCGCTCGGTCACCGTGACGGGGTGGGGCTCGACGGCCGGGGCGAGCCCCAGGCCGGGGAAGTCGATGTCCGGGTGGAGCGGCGCGGCGTGCAGGGACGCGGGGACGTGCCCGTGGCGGAGGACGAGCAGGGCCTTGAACAGGCCGGCCATGCCGGACGCGGGCTCCAGGTGCCCGAGGTTCGACTTGACGGAGCCCAGCGGCAGCGAGCCCACGCTGCGGCGCCGCCCCAGCGCGTGGCCGACGGCGCGGGCCTCGACGGGGTCACCGGCCGGGGTGCCCGTGCCGTGTGCCTCGAAGTAGACCAGGTCGTCGGGGTCCACTCCCGCCTCCGCGTAGACGGAGCGCAGCAGTTCCTCCTGCGCCGACGCGCTGGGCAGCGCCACGCCCTGCGTCCTGCCGTCACAGTTGCTGCCCGAGCCGGCGATCACCGCGTGGACGCGGTCGCCGTCGGCCATGGCGTCGGCCAGGCGCTTGAGGACCACCACGCCCCCGCCCTCGGCGCGTACGAAACCGTCGGCCTCGGCGGAGAACGCCGCACACCGCTCGCGCCGCGACAGCATGCCCGCCTGGGAGAAACCCACGTAACAGAGAGGGCTGATCAGGAGGTTGACGCCACCGGCCAGCACCGTACGGCCGCCGCCCTCCTTCAGGAAGCGGCATGCCCGGTCCAGTGCCACCAGTGAGGAGGAGCAGGCCGTGTCGATCGCCATGCTGGGCCCGCGTACGTCCAGGAAATGCGACAGGCGGTTGGCCCCGAGGGCGGCCGCGCCACCGACCATGGTGTACGGGTTCACGCCGGCGGGCAGCGAGAGCTGCAGCGTGCCGTACGAATGGTCGGACATTCCGATGAACACACCGGTATTCGAACCGGTGAGTGACGAGGCCGGGATTCCGGCGTCGTCCAGCGCCTCGACCGCCATTTCCAGCAGCAGCCGGTGCTGGGGGTCCAACTGCGCCGCCTCCCTGGGGGAGATGCCGAAATAGCCCGCGTCGAATCCGGCGACATCGGAAAGGAATCCACCTGCGGCCGTGTACGCCTTTCCGGGCCGCGGCGTACGCCTGTCGACGAACCGCGGCACGTCGAAGCGGTCGTCCGGCACCTGGCCGACCAGATCCCGCCCGTCCCGCAGAGCACCCCACAGGCCGCTCAAGTCGTTGATGTCACCCGGCAGTCTGCATCCGACACCGACCACAGCCACGGCACCGTCAGAACCGTCGACGTCGGTAAATCCCATGAGTATGCCTTCCGTAGGAGTACACGGCCGTGGGGCATCACAGTCCTCGAATCTTCAACCTACGGCCGTCGGCGGAAGGCGTTCGGCGCACACGCCGGGCTCCCCCGGATCGGCAAACTTCCCTCCTTTGGAGGGAATACGATGTCCGTATTCCCGGACTGATCCGGTACGACTCCGAAATCGATACCGTGGCGCAATGCTGCCTCCCACACGCGCCCGCCTCTCCGGTCTCGCGGTCTCGCTTCCCGCCCAGTACCGGACCATGGAAAAGACCCGCGAGGAGATCGCGCGTCAGAGCCCCTTCGTCCCGCCACCGGGGGCGCTCGAAGACCTGACCGGTATCCGTGGGGTACATGTCAGGGATGCGGGTGAACAGGCCTCCGATCTGGCCGTCTCCGCCGCCACAAAGGCCATGGCGGAAGCGGGCGTCGGGGCCGAGGACCTCGATCTGCTGCTGTTCGCGTCGTGCTGCCAGGACCTCTTCGAGCCGGCCACCGCGCACATCGTGGCCGCCAAACTCGGCGCCGGCTGCCCCGTGTTCGACGTCAAGAACGCGTGCAACAGCGTGCTCAACGGGCTCGAAGTGGCAAGCGCCTTCATCGAGTCGGGCCGGTACCGCACGGTACTCATCGCGTGCGGGGAAACGCCCACCATGACCACCCGCTGGCGCGTGCCCGACCAGGAGGCGTTCCTCCGCGCCCTGCCCGGATACACCCTGTCCGACGCCGGAGCCGCCCTCCTCCTGACCGCCGGACCGGCCGGCGCCGACGACCCGGGCGTACTGACCACCCACTTCGGGGCCGACTCCACCGCCTGGGACGCGTGCACCGTGGAGAGCGGCGGCTCCCTGCACTTCCGCCCGGCCGACGACGAGCCCACCTACATCCGGCTCAACGGCGACCTGCTGCGCAGCGCCGCCCTCGACATGGCGCCCCGGGCCTTCGGCCGCGTACCGGAGGAGCTGCGACGGGCCCGCGAGAGCGCGTTCATCGCCTTCCACCAGATCTCGCGCCGGCAGTACGACGAAGTCCTCACCGCCCTCGACCTGCCCGCCGACCGCTGCCTGCCGGCGGTGGTCGACCACGGCAACACCGCGTCCGCCTCGCTTCCCCTCCAGCTCGTCCGTGCCCGGGAGAGCGACCGGACCGAACCCGGGGATGAGGTGGCCCTCATCGGCATGGCGAGCGGCTTCAGCGCCGGACTGGCCCTCATCCGGCTGTGACGTCCTGTTCCTCCCGGGCCACCAGGCGGGACAGTTCGACGCGGGAGCGCACCCCGAGGAGCGAGAAGACGTTGCGCAGGTGGTGGTCGACGGTACGGGGGCTGATGGACAGCCGCAGCGCCACCTCGCGGTTGGTCGCCCCTTCGGCGACGCACCGGGCGATCCGGAGCTGCTGCGGGGTGAGGCACGCCAGCGGACCGGCCGCCTCCCGTGCGGCGGCCGCGCCGGTGGCGCGCAGTTCGGCCCGGGTCTGTTCGGCCCACACCCGGGCACCGGAGCGCTCGAAGGCGTAGAGCGCGTCCTTGAGCCGGCCCCTGGCCTCACGCGGCCTTCGCCGCCGCCGCAGCCACTTGCCGTACAGCAGCAGGGTACGGGCGCGCTCGAAGTCGCCGCCCGCGCGTTCGTGCCGGGTGAGGGCGTACGCGTAGAGCGCCTCCGTCTCCCCCGGCGGGGCCAGCAGTGCGCGGCAGCGGGCGAGCTGGGCGGGGGCCTGCGGGTCGCCGCCCACCGCCGCCCAGAGGGCGAACTCCTCGACGGCGGTGCGCGCGTCGGCGCCCGGCTCGCCCGCGAGCACGGCGGCCTCGACGAAGCAGGGCGCCATGAGCATCCGTACGGCGAAGTGACCGCGCCGGTGTCCCGGCCGCACCAGGGGGCCCAGCCGGGAGGCGGCGTCCAGGGCCAGGCCCCGCCCCAGGTCCGCCCGGGCGCGGGCCCATTCGGCGAGGCTCGCGGCCTGGGCGAGCCCATGGGGACCGGCGACCGCCAGGGCCGCCTCGGCGTGCGCGGTGAGCGCCGCCCCGTCGCCCTCGATCGAGGCCACCAGGGCGAGGGCGGCGTGGTGGTGGGCCACGACGTTGCGCTGGCCCGCGTGGTGCGCGGCGCGCAGGCCCTCTTCGGCGTGGGCGCGTGCGCGGGTGTGCCGCCCGGCCCGCAGCTCCGCGTACGCGAGGTGCTCGAGGGCTTGGGGTACGAGAGTGGCGATGTCGCGTGCCCGGGCCGCCGCCAGCGCCCGGGCGTTGACGTGGCAGGCGGTGGTGGTGTCGCCGAGCACGAGCGCCGCGACCCCGGCGCGCAGCAGTCCGGCCGGGTCGTCGTCGTGTCCGGCCCGCTCCAGCACCCGCCGCAGCGGGCCGCGCGCCTCGCCGAACCGGCCGCTGAGCGCGGCCAGCATCCCGGTCCGGTAGTCGTCGGTCCCGTGGTCGTCGGTCCCGTGGTCGTCGGTCCCGTGGTCGTCGTGGCCGGGTGCGGGGGCGACCTGGCCCTGTCCGCCGAGGGCGGCCAGGCAACCCGGGACGTCGCCCGCGGCCCACGCCGCCTCCATGGCGCCGAACCGGGCCGTCCGGGCGCCCTCCGGGTCGTACGGGTCGAGCAGTGCGGCTGCCAGGAGCAGCGCCTCGTGCGCGTCGCCCACGGGGCCGTCCCGCAACGCGAGGGTGCCGCGTACGAGTTCGGTGCCGCCCCGCACCGCGTCGTGCGCCGCCGCGCCCTCGCGGGCCGCCGCCAGCAGCTCCCTGGCCCGGCGCGGGCGGCCGCCCAGCCTGGCGTACTCGGCGGCGGCGGTCAGCCGTGCCGCGCGGGCGCTGTCCGTGGCGGTGAGGTCGGCCGCGCGGACGAACGCCAGGGACCGCTGTAAAGGCTCCGCCCGTACGTCCGGTGCGGCCGCGGCGGACACGAGCTCGGCGGCGAGCCGGGGGTCGGGGCCGTCGGCGGCCAGGGCGCGGTGCGACAGGTGGGCCAGCCGGTGGCGCTCCGCGTCCAGGACGGCCGCGAGCAGCGTGTGCGCCGCGCGCCGACGGGAGAGCGGGGCGCGGCGGTAAACGGCGCGGCGCACGAGGGGGTCGTCGAACCGGATGCGGTTCCCGGCGCTGCGCGCCACGCCGGCCGCCTCGGCGGGGTCCAGCGCGGCCGGGTCGAGGCCGGCGGCATGGGCGGCCCGCAGCACCAGGGACGCGTCGGCGCCCGAGCCGTCCGGGTGCTGTTCGTGGGCGGCGGCGACCAGGAGGAGCAGGTCGCGGGTGGTGGGCGGCAGTTCGGCCAGTCGGCCGCCCACGACACGCAGCAGGGCCGGTCCGTCGGCGAGCGGCCTGGGCAGCGGGGCGTGCCCGGACAACTGGGGCCCGGACAGCCGGTCGACGAGGGCGGTGAGCAGGGCGGGGTTGCCCTCGGCCTCGTACAGCAGTTCCTCGCGTACGAGCGGGTCGGTGGCGCCGCCGGTCAGCTCGTTCAGCAGCGCGCCCGCGGCGTGTTCGGTGAGCGGGCCGAGGCGCAGGAGGGGCAGGCCGGCGAAGTCGGGGGCGCCGGCCCGGTGTGCGGCCACCGACAGCAGCAGGCCGACGGCCGGGACGGAGTCGACGCGGCGGGCGGCGAAGCCCAGGGCGGCGCGCGAGGGCGGGTCCCACAGGTGCGCGTCGTCGACGCAGACCAGGAGCGGCCGGTGTGTCCACGTACGCCGCAGCAGGTCCAGGAGGCCGGTGGGGGGCAGGCCGGTGCGCAGCAGGGCGGCGGGCGGGCCGCCCGTGCCGGCCGGGAGGGGGGCGGTGCTCAGCAGCGCGTGCACCCCGCTGTGGGGGAGGTGGCGCTCGGCGGGGGCGGCGCGGGTGTGCAGGACGGGTCCGGCGCCGAAGTCCCGTACCGCCCGGTCCAGGAGGGCGGTACGTCCGAGGCCCGGCTCCCCGGTGAGCAGCAGCACTCCTGACCGGCCGGACAGCAGGCGTCCCGACAGGGCGGCCACGGCGTCCAGTTCGGCGTCGCGGCCGAACAGTCGCGGCGAAGCCGCGGCGGCGGTCGTGTTCGTGGTCACACCGGCCACGTTACTTGCGCGTAACGCGGGTCGGAAGCCTTGCGTCCGGCGGCTGCGCGGGGGCGCTCGTACCCTTTTGACGTGGGAAAACGACATGCGGGTAGGCCCGCCGATGGGCCCGCTCCCAACGGCGGTGCGGCAACTCTGTGCGCGTGCACAACGTGCGCCGGTGGCGGCCGCGCCCGCGGCGGCCGCCACCGGACCGGGGTGGAGCGTCAGGAGGTGTGCGGGCAGTTGCCGCGGTACTCCTCGATGGTCAGGCTCGGGCGCGGGAGCGGGCACAGGAACTGCTCGTAGCGGGTGTCATTGTCGATGAACCGCTTGAGCCACGAAATGCTGTACTTCGCGATGGTGGTGTCCGAGGTGTTCGGCGTGAAGTGGGACGCGTTGTTCAGCTCCAGGTACGCCTTGTCGAGCGTGGCGGGCAGCGACTCGTAGAACGGCTCGGAGTGCGAGGAGACCGGTGCGACCGAGTCGCCGTCGGCCCCGACGATCAGCGTGGGGGTCCTGAGTTCGGGCCACGTCTTGTCGGTGTTCCATCCGGTGAGCGGGATCGCGGCCTGGAGGGACGGCCGGCTCTTGGCCGCCTCCAGGGAGCCGCCGCCGCCCATGGAGTGCCCCATGACGCCGAGTCTGGTGCTGTCTATCCGGTTCCTGACCGTGCTGCGCTGGGTCAGGTGGTCCAGGGCGGCCAGGAGCTGGCGGCCCCGGCTGTCGGGCTGGTCGAGGGTGGTGATCGTGTCGATGGTGATGACGACGAACCCTTGGGAGGCGAGCCGCGGGCCCAGCCAGGCGATGGACGACTGGGTGCCGGTGAAGCCGGGCGAGATCGCCACGGCCCCGAACGTACCGTCGCTGGTGGTGGTCGGGTAGTAGATCGTGCCGCCACCGAAGCCGCTGGCGCTCAGCGACGAGACAGTGGTCTGCGAGACCGCGTAGGGCCCGCGCGCCGCCTCGATGCTCGCGGTGGTGGGGGCGGGGCCACGCTCGTAGGGGTTGTCCGCCGCCTGGGCGCCCGAGGTCATGGCGGTGCTGAGGCCGGCGACGGCCAGGAGCGCCACCAGGGCCGCGGTGAACGGCCGCTGGCGCCTCGGCGCGGCGGATGCAGGGGCGGGGGCGGGGGCGGTGATGTGTGTTCCGTTGCGGCTCTGCTGCTGCACGACGGAGTCGTCCTCTCTGTCGTGGCGGGTGCGTCCCGGTTGGGGGCCGGTCGGCATCGCCGTGGTGGGGATGGCGGTGCCACTGTCGGGGCGCCCGGGCCGGTGCGGCATCGGTGTAATCGCCGGTCTCGGAGGTGGCCGGCGGGGTCGGGCGGCACGGGCGGGCCGAAATTCGGGGGCGGCGACCGCCCGGGTTTGCGAAACTGGCGCGAATGGACGAGCGGGTGAACGATGCGGGGCGGTTCCGGTCGGCGGTGGTCGCCTGGGCGGCAGGCCGCGGCGACGCGCGGGCGGCCGCCGCGGACGCGCGTGAACTGGCCGCTCGTATCCGGCCGAAGAGGGTCGTCCTCGTCGAGGGCCGCAGCGACCAGGCCGCGGTCGAGGCGCTGGCCGCGCGGCTGGGCAGGGACCTCGACGCCGAGGGTTTCCCGGTCGTCGCGCTCGGCGGCGTGACGAGCATCGGACGGTTCCTGGAGGTGCTCGGGCCCCAGGGGCTGGGCCTCGGCGTGGCCGGCCTGTGCGACGCCCCGGAAGAGCGCTGGTTCCAGCGCGGGTTGGAGCGGGCCGGGCTCGGAAGCGCCCTCGGCCGCGCCGGGATGGAGCGGCGCGGCTTCCATGTGTGCGTGGCCGACCTGGAGGACGAGCTGATACGGGCGGTGGGCGCCGACACGGTCCGGGACGTCATCCACGCCACGGGCGAGTGGCGCGCGTTCCGCACCTTCCAGAGGCAGCCGGCGCAGCGGGAACGGACCCTCGAGCAGCAGCTGCACCGGTTCATGGGCACCCACAGCGGCCGCAAGTCGCAGTACGCGCGCCTGCTCGTCCAGCGCCTGGACCCGGCCCGTGTGCCGGTACCCCTGGCACGTCTGCTCGCGGACACGGCCGCCTGAAGGCGGTGGCCGTTTCCGGCCCGTTCCGCCCTCGTTGATCTCCGGGGTACCGGCACTGGCGTGGAGGGGCGAGGGATGCGTGGGCGTTGGGTATGGACGTGGACGCTGTGCGGGGCCGTGGCCGTGTCACTGGCGACCCTGCTGGCGCAACGCGGCAAGGATTCCGTCGCGACGTGGAGTTCGATCCTCTCGGCGGTCGTCGCCCTGTTCGGCGTGCTGTCGGTCTGGGCGTGGGCGCCATGCTCCCCGGCGAGGACGTTCCTCCACGGAACAGCTGACGGAAGCACAGCAGGCACTGGCGCGGCTGGTGGAGCGTCAGTGGCGCAAGGAGGCGGGGCTACGGCAGTTGTTCCATCCGGTGCCGCTTCCGGTGGTCTGGTCGGACTCCGTCCTGGAGGAGATCGCCGACCACGCGCAGTCGATCGGCGGGGCGGTCTCCTGCCGCACGGACCAGCTGGAGGAGCTGTCGGCGATGTTCCGCCGGCTGCCGCGCCGCCGGCTTGTGGTGCTGGGCCCGGCCGGGTCCGGGAAGTCCACGTTCGCGGTGGTACTGGCGCTGTCCCTGCTGGAGGGCCGGGAGCGCGACGAGCCGGTGCCGGTCCTGCTGTCCGCGGCCTCGTTCGACCCGGAGCACGAAAGCCTCCACGCCTGGCTGTGCCGCCGGATCGCCGCCGACTACCCCGCCCTGACCGATGGGGACACCTACGGGGCCGGCGCGGTCGAGGACCTCATGTCCGGGCATCGGGTGCTGCCGGTCGTCGACGGCCTGGACGAACTTCCCGAGTCCGCCCGGCCGAAGGTCCTCGAAGCCCTCAACGACACGTTCGACGCCCACCCCCACGCGCGCGTGGTCCTGACCTGCCGTACCGAGGCCTACACCGCCGCCGTGGCCGCCGCCGACGTCCTGGCCGGCGCGGCGGTCGTCGAACCCGCCCCGGTGGACGCGGTCGACGCCCTCGAACTGCTGCGCCGGAGCCGTCCGGCGCGCTGGAACGGCCTGGCGGGGCATGTGGCGCGCAGCCCCCACGGCCCGGTCGCCCAGGCCCTGTCCAGCCCCTTGATGGTGGCGCTCGCCCGGACGGTGTACGCCGACGCCCCGCCCGGCCCGGACGAGCTGGAACGCTTCACGAGCCGGGAGGCCTTCGAGGACCACCTGCTGGACGCCCTCGTACCCACCGTCCACGCCCGCGCCCTGCGCCAGGATCCCTCCGGGCCGCGCCGGTGGAGCCCGGAGTGCGCCCACCGTCACCTCGCCGAACTCGCTGCGGGTATGCAGCGGCAGGGCATCTACGACCTCACGTGGTGGCAGCTCCACCGCTGGGTGCCGACACTGGCGTACGCCTGGTCCCGCGCGGCTTTCTGGACGGTCGCCCTGATCGGGCTCACCCTGCTGGGCTACGGGGTGTCCTGCGTGGTTCCCGGGCTTCCCGCGGCCGATTGGGGGGCGACGACCTGGTACCTGCTGGGGATGGCCGCGGCCACGCCCTCCATGTGCCTGTTCGCGGCCTGGTACGCCGCACGGCGCGGACCCGGCGCTTCCCGGCTCCTGGGCGCCGCCTTGACCGCCGTGTGCGGGGGCGTCGCGTTCGCCGTTCCCGGCGTGACGTTCGCCCCCGTGCACGGGGTGCCGCCCGGTTTGTACATCGTGGGGTGCGGCTGCTTCGTGGGGTTCGCCTTCCTGCTGGTCCTCCACACCACGGGGCTCCCGGTCCCGCCCGTCATGCCGAGCCGGGGCACGCTGAGCACACGGCACTGGCGTCACCGGCTGCCACGCGCGGCAGCCGTGTTCGCCGGCACCACGGTCCTCACCGGGGCCGCTCTGCGTGTCTACGCGCTCGTCGTGGTGCCGCCGCAGAAGACCCCCGGGGGCGATCCGTCGCAGACGCCGGAACTGCCCTGGACGTACGGCCTGTCCATGGGTGCCGTCTTCGGCGCGGTACAGGCCCTGCTCTACTGGCTGCGCGGCACGACGAGCGCCGACGACCTCACGACCCCGGCCTCCGCCGTCCGGGCCGACCGGCTCGTCACTCTCGTTGGCGGCGGTGTCGGGGTTCTCCTCATCACCCTTCCCCACGACATCCTGGCCGTGCTGGAGGCGAGCACCGCGCCCCACGGAGCGGCGCTCGACGTCGTGCTGCCGCGTCTGGCCGTCACGTTCCTGGGCGTGGGCCCGGCCGGGCTGGTGCTCGCCCTGGCCGCCTCCTCGTGGCCGCACTACACCGTCGCGCGCCTGGTCCTGGCCGCCCGGGGCCGGCTTCCCTGGCGGCTGCAGGACTTCCTCGCCGACGCCCACCGGCTGGGCGTCCTGCGGCAGGTGGGGCCCGTCCACCAGTTCCGCCACGCCCGCCTGCAGCAGCGTCTGGCCCAGCAGGTCCACCTGCCGGGTCCGCGTACGTCCCCGGCGGGCTCCGACGCACCCTCCCGGCGTTGACCTCCGGCCCGGTGACCGGCTGGTCACCGGCGGTTTCCCGGGTGGGCGCCGGACGGGCAACAGGAAACCCGTCGACCCGGGCGCGTGGCGTGGACAGGCTGAAGTCGTCAGCACACCGCAATACCCACCAGGGGGAAACATGCGCAGGACCAAGCTGATGAGGACCGCCGCGGCACTCGCGCTCGCCGTCGGGACGATGACCACGGTCACCGCGACCCAGGCCCAGGCGGCGGAGACGGCCGCCAGCCACGGCTGCCAGTCCGGGTACGTGTGCCTGTACCCGGGTGCGGGCTGGAACAACGACCGTCCGACCCACACGTACTACACGTACGGGGCCCACAACCTCAGCAACATGTACGGGACGTACCGCATCTTCAACAACCAGACCGGTGGGGCCACCATGCGGACCTGCACCGGGTACAACGGCACGGGCTGCCAGGGCTACCTGCCGGCCGGCTACTACATCGACAAGGACATGACGCCGATCAACTCGATCACCCTCCAGCCGTAACCCGGCGTCATGGACGACTTCCGGAGCCGCCGACCCGGCGGCTCCGGAAGTCCTGTTTCCGCCACACCGGACGATCGGCCGGGCCGACCGTCGGACCCCCGCTGTAGCCTGGACGCCTGTCATCTCACAATCTGGGCGCACCTTGCCATGGGGGATGCTTTGGGGGATCCGGAGCGCGGACGGAAGACCGGCCGTCCGCACGAGTTGCCCGACGACACCGCGGCGTCCTTCTCCGCGCAGTTGAGACGCCTGCGGCTGCAGCGCGGCCTGTCGCTGGCCGACCTAGCACGTCAGACGCACTACAGCAAGGGGTATCTGAGCAAGATCGAGACCGGCGCGAAGCGGGTCACCGTCGATGTCGCACGCCGCTGTGACCAGGTCCTGCGGGCGGAGGGCGAGTTGCTGCGGCTGGTGCGGGAGGCGCCGGCGCCCCACTCACCGCCCGCACAGCCGTCGGACGCGGACTGCCCCTACCGGGGCCTGTCGGCGTTCACCGCCCAGGACGCGGGGTGGTTCTTCGGCCGGGAGCGGGCCACGGCCGCGCTCGTCGAGCGGGTCTTCGAACGGATCGGCGGCGGACCGCTGTTGCTGGTCGCCCCCTCGGGCGCCGGCAAGTCGTCGCTGCTCAACGCCGGTCTCGTACCGGCTCTGCGGCGCAGGGGCGGTTTTCCGATGGCCGGTGCCGACGGCTGGCCGGTGGTGGTGCTCACGCCCACCGCGCAGCCGCTGCAGGAGCTGCTGGACTGCACCGCGAAGGCCGTGGGCGGCGATCTCGGGATCAGTACGCGGCAGGTGCGCGACCGGCCCGAGGCGCTGCTCGAAGCCGTCCACCGGCTCCTCGGCGACCGGCCGGGGCCGGCTCCCGGAGAGCGGCAACCACCGCCCGTACGCCCGGTGCTGATCGTCGACCAGTTCGAAGAGCTGTTCACCCTCTGCTGCGACGAGGAGGAGCGGCGCGCCTTCGTGCGCGTGCTCACCGCCGTCGCCACGTCCCGGCCGGAGACGGCCGGGTACGACGCGGCCGTCGTGGTGATCGGCGTGCGGGCCGACTTCACCGGGAACTGCCTGGACCTGACCGAGCTGACCCCGGTCTTCACCGACGGGCTGTTCGTGCTGCCGCCGATGTCCGTGGCGGAGTTGTGCGAGTCCATCACGCGCCCGGCGGAGCTCGCCGGTGTCACGCTCGAACCGGGCTTGGTCCCCCTGCTGTTGCGGGACGCGGGGCTGCGCGACGAGACGGGTGCCTCGGATCCGGGGCACGCACCGTCCGGTGCCCTGCCGCTCGTCTCGCACGCGCTGATGGCCACCTGGCAGCGGCGGGAGGGCACCACGCTGACCGTCGCCGGGTACGAGGCCACCGGCGGCATCCAGGGGGCGATCGCGCGTACGGCCGAGGACGTGTTCGCCGGCCTGTACCCGGCCGAGCAGCGGACCATTCGCCGCGTCCTGGTGCGGCTGGTCCATGTCGCCGACGGCGCCGGGGCCACGCGGCGCCGGATGACCCGGGCCGCCGTGCTGGGGCAGTCGGCCGACGCGGAAGGTGCCTCCGCCACGCTCGACGCCTCGGCCGCGCTCGACGCCTCGGCCGCGCTCGACGCCTCGGCCGCGCTCGACGCCTCGGCCGCGCTCGACGCCTTCGTACGGGCCCGGCTGATCACCATGGACAGCGACACCGTCGAGATCACCCACGAGGCCCTGCTCCACGCCTGGCCACGGCTGCGCGGCTGGATCCACGCCGACCGGGCCGGCCTGCTGATCCACCAGCAGCTGGCCCACGCCGCCGAGGAGTGGGAGCGCGAGGGCCGTGACCCGTCCGCCCTCTACCGCGGGACCCGGCTGGCCACCGTGCGCTCGTGGGCCGACGAGCTCGGCGGCTCGGGCCGGCTCAGTCCCCGGGAGGCGGCCTTCCTCCGGGCGAGCCAGGCCGAGGAGGACGGCCGGACCGAGCAGGCCAGGCGCCAGGTCCGGTTGCAGCAGCGGATGCTGGCCACCCTCGTCGTCCTGCTGCTCCTCGCCCTGACCGCCGGAGGCCTGGCGTACCAGCAGCGTGCGGGCGCCCTCGGCCAGGAGCGCGTCGCCCGCTCACAGGCGCTCGCCGTGCGGTCCACGTCCCTGGCCGCCGGTCAGCCGGAGGCCTCCATGCTGCTCGCCGAGGAGGCCTACCGTACGGAGGCGACGACCGAGGCGCGCGGGGCGCTGCTGAGCACCCAGTCGCAGCCCTTCTCCGCCCGGCTCGGCGGGCACCGCGGTCCGGTCAACGCGGTGGCCTTCGCACCGGGTGACGGGCTGCTGGCGTCGGCGAGTTCGGACGGGACGGTGCGGCTGTGGCGGGTCGCCGACCGCCGGACGACCGCGACGTTCCCGGTCCCCGGGCGGGTGCGGGCGGTGGCCTTCAGCCCGGACGGGCGGACGCTCGCGGCGACGTCGACGGACGGGCCCGTACGGCTCTGGGACACATCCGGCCGGCGTACGGAGCCGGCGGCGGTGCTGCCCGCGCGCACGACGGGCGCACGGGCCGTGGCCTTCGCCCCGCGCGGGCGGGCGCTGGCCGTCGCGGCGGCCGACGGGACGGTCCAGTTGTGGGACGCCACCGGCAACCGTCCCCGGTCCGTCGCGTCCCTCACCGGTCACGCCGGGAGGGTCAACGCCCTGGCGTACGCGCCGGACGGGCGGACGCTGGTGTCGGCCGGCACCGACCGGACCGTACGGCTGTGGGACGCGGTCCGTGGCCGCCCGCTGGCCGTCCTGCGGGGGCACACCGACGAGGTGCTGGGGGCGGCGTTCGCCCCGGACGGGCGGACGGTCGCGACCGGGGGCGTGGACCGGACGGTGCGGCTGTGGGACATCCGGCTGCGCCGCGCCGTGGGGGCGCTGACCGGGCACAGCGACGACATCAACGCGGTCGCCTACACGGCGGACGGCGCGATGGTGGTCAGCGCGGGCGGTGACGGTACGACCCGGCTGTGGGACGTGCGCAGCGGCCGGCCGACCGCGACGCTGACGGGCCACACCGACTATGTGCTCGGGGTCGCCGTGGACTCGGGCGGCGCGGTGCTGGCCACCGCCGGGTTCGACCGGTCCGTGGTGCTCTGGGACCTGCGCGGTTCGGTCCTGACGTCGCGTCCGTTCACCGAGGTCTGGCAGGCCGCGTACAGCCCGGACGGGAAGCTGCTGGCGACCGCCGACGCCGATCACACGGTGCGGCTGTGGGACGTGGCGGGGCGCCGGGTCCTGGCGACGTTCACGGGTCATCGCGAGACGGTGTTCTCGGTCGCCTTCGCGCCGGACGGGCGGACGCTGGCGTCGGCGGGTTCCGACGGCACGGTACGCCTGTGGGACGTGGCCGGGCGCCGCCCGGTGGCCACGCTCACCGGCACGCACGGGGACGTGTTCTCGGTGGCCTTCGCGCCCGACGGGCGGACGCTGGCGTCGGCCGGCTCCGACCGGACGGTACGCCTGTGGGACGTGGCCTCGCACCGTCCGGTGGCCACGTTCACCGGCCATACGGACTTCGCCAACGACGTCGTGTTCAGCCCGGACGGGCGGACACTGGCCAGCGGCGGTGACGACCTGACCGTACGGCTGTGGGACGTGGCCACGCGCCGCCCGCTGGCCACGCTCACCGGCCACACGGGCGCCGTGCGGGGCGTGGCGTTCAGCCCGGACGGGCGGATGATCGCGAGCAGCGGCAACGACGGGACCGTACGGCTGTGGGACACCCGGCTGCGCCGCTCGGTCGGGGCGCTGACCGGGCACACCGGCTCCGCGCGGGGCATCGCCTTCTCCCCCGACGGGCGCACGCTGGCGAGCAGCGGCAACGACCGTACGGTACGGCTGTGGGACGTGGCCGGGCGCCGGCTGTGGGCCGCTCTGACGGGTCATACGAACGCGGTGTGGGGCATCGCGTTCTCCCGCGACGGGCGGACGGTGGCCAGCAGCAGCAACGACGGCACGGTACGGCTGTGGAATCTGGACGTCGGGGCCCGGCTGGCGGAGATCTGCCGGGTGCGGCAGCGCATCGGTCCCAAGGAGCGGGAGACGCTCATGCCGGGTCTGCCGGTCTCCCCGGGCCGGGCCTGTGCCGGTCGCTGACGCCCTGGTCGTCCGGGGTTTCCCGGGTGTTTCCCGTTGCCCGTTCGGGCAGGGCGACGCGGGGTGCTCGACGAGCGGGTGCCACGGGCAGCAGGCTGCTGTCCGGCAGGCGCGTCGACAGGAAACGAGGGTCCAGCATGCTTCGCCGCTCCGGTCTCATCGGCACTCTCATCGGATTACTCGCCTTCCTCCTCTGGGCGCCGGCGCCCGCGTCGGCGGCGGCCGCCGACACCACGTGCGCCGTCCGCGCGCCGGGAGCCTCCGCGGCTGCCGAGCGCGCCGTCGCCGCCGCGTGCGCGCAGGTGGCAGCGGGCGTCTGGTACACCTGGGGCGGTGGTCACGGCCCGAAGCCCGGCCCTACGTACGGGCAGGTGGACCCGACCGACCCGGCCAGCGAGCACGACCCGGAACGGCTCGGCTTCGACTGCTCGGGGCTGGTCCGGTACGCCTACGCCGAGGCCACCGGTTCGGACATCCTCAACGGGGTGGCCAGTGCCCAGTACTACACGCACCGCGCGGCCGAACGCTTCACCGCCGCCCAGGGCCTCGCCCCCCTGGTCCCCGGCGACCTGCTCGTCTGGGGCACCTCGCAGAAGCTGCACCACATCGCCCTCTACCTGGGCGCCGGCAAGATGGTGGAGGCACGGCAGTCGGGCACCACACTCATGGTCAGTGACGTCCGGCTGAACGGCGGTTACCACGGCGCCGTCCGCGTCGACACCGGCCCGGTCACGGGCCACGTCTTCCAGACCTGGGGCACCGGCGTGTGGACCAAGGCCGAGCCCTCCACGAAGGCGGCGCGCGTGTACGCCTTCCCGGGGCCGACGACGATCCGCGTCCAGTGCCAGAAGCACGCGGAAACGGTCACCTCCGACGGCTACACCAATGACGCCTGGTCCTACCTCCCCGACTACAAGGCCTGGGTCACCAACATCTACATCCAGGGACCCGCGTGGCTGGAAGGAGTCCCCACCTGCTCCTTCTGACGCCACCGCGCGCCGCTCGCACCAGTGACCGCCACGGGGGTCGGCCACTGGTGCGAGCGGTGTGCCCGGGGGCACCGTGCGGGGCCGAGCGTCACTCCCCTGGCCAAGCCCAGGTCGTCGTCCACCGGCCGGACGCCTAGCGTGAGAAACCGTCGCGGCACTTCGCGGAGGTGACCCTCATGGCCGAGACCGATCCGCCGCAGCGGCAGCCGCTGACGGGAGGGCCGGCCAAGCGACGGCGCCGCGCGATGCCATGGGCCTGTGTGGCGGCGCTCGCCGTGGTCGCCGCCGTCGTCCCGATCGCCCTGACGTCCCGGAACGGCGGAGCACCGCCCCCAGCGGCACAACCGACCGCCCCCGGCATCGCCATCGCCATCGCCGCTCGACAGCCCACGCCGTCGGCCAGGAAATCCCCGGCCGGGATCCCGGCCATCCGCCTCAAGGGCAGCGGCAAGCAGGCGTCCGCGCCCTTCGCGGTGACGGACGGTCTGGCGGTCTTCCGGTCGACGTGTTCCTCCTGTGCCGCCAATTTCATCGTCGAGCTGCTGGACCCCTCGGGCCAGACCAAGGATCTCCTGGTCAACACCATCGGCCGATACGACGGCTCGAAGGGTGTGGGCCTGAGCGCCGGCCGCTACCGGCTCAACGTCACCGCTGACGCGGCCTGGTCGGTCACCGTCACCCAGCCGCGGGACAAGAAACCGGCCCCACTGCCGCAGACGTACACGGGCAAGGGCGACCACGTCAGAGGCCCCTTCGACGCCGACCACGCGGTCGACATGCGAGCGGACAATCGCGGCCAGGGCAACTTCATCGTTGTCGTGCTCGACGCCGAGGGCGGCGTACAGGATCTCGCGTTCAACGAGATCGGCACGTCAGCGGCTCCAGAGTGGCACAGATGTTCGGCGACGGGCCGTACTACCTCAATGTGACCTCGGACGGCACCTGGAAACTCCGGCTGTCCGCTCCATAGGCGCCGGCCGGTGTCAGGGGCGGTAGCGCAGCGGGTGGTCCGCGGGTACCTCGGTGAGCACGATGCGATGGCCGTCCGGGTCGGCGATCCACATCTCGATCAGGCCCCAGGGCTCCTTCACCGGCTCCCTCAGCACCTGCACACCGCGCCCGGACAGCTCCTCATGGGCCGCGGCGCAGTCGGCGACCTGCATCCACAGTTGCAGCGTGGTCGTCGGCGGGTCGTCCGAGCGCCCGGACACCTCGAGGAAGCCGCCCCCGAGGAAGTAGACCGTCCCGCGCTCCGGTCCGGTACCGAACTCCCGGTAGACGGCGAGGCCGAGAGTCTCGCCGTAGAAGTCGCGCGAGGCTTGCGGGTCACTGGGACGCAGCAGCACCCTGCTGCTCAATACATGCACCATAGGCGGACCTTACGCGATCGTCCCCAGGGAGCCCCTTCCGCGCCGCCGTACCACTCAGCGCCCGGCACGGCTACGCGCGGCCGAGCAGCCGTTCGTGTTCGTCGTCCGTGACCTGTGTCCCCGAGGACGGCAGCAGCTGCGGGATGCCGTCGACGACGGGGTACAGGCGCCGAAGGCGCGGGTTGTACAGCGCCTCGTCGGCCGGCAGGAGGGTGAGAGGGCCCTTGTCCAGGGGGCAGACGAGGATCTTCAGCAGCGGGTCATCGGGCTTCATGGCTCGGCTCCTCCGGTTTCTGAGCGGACTGGACGGACAGCGCGAGAAGGACGGACACGGCCAGGGAGGCCCCCACCAGCAGCAGGACCAGGCGCAGCGGCTCCTCGGGCAGCGACTCGCCGAACGCGAGGGTGCCCAGCGTCGCGGTGTACAGGCACGAGGTCGTCGTGCAGACCGGGACGACCAGGGACGCCCGGCAGCGCTGCAGCGCCGTCTGCGACAGGACCAGGCCACCGGCGCCCGTGATCAGCAGCAGGTACGGGTACGGGGTCGCCGCCAGCGAGAGCGCCGAGGCGAGCGGCGCGTCGAGGGCGAGGCGCGCGGAGATGCCCTTGATGGCCAGGGAGCTGACTCCGTAGACCAGGCCGACGGCGACCGCGTACGCGATCCCCGCCGGGGGTGCCGCGTGCCGGCGGCGGGACGTGCGGCGCTCGGCGGTGGCGTACAGCCAGAAACCGGCGACGAGCGAGACGGAGCTGAGGGCGAGGACGGAGGCGGCGGACGCGCTGTCGCCCACCGCGTCCGTGTCCTGGCGCAGTGAGGCGACCACCATCAGCAGCGCGGCCAGGATTCCGGCCGTGGCGTACCGCTCGCGCGGTGACAGGCGTTCGCCGAGGACCAGGGAGGACAGCAGGAGGAGCAGGACGAGCCCCGAGACGAACAGGCCCTGCGCGGCTGCCATCGGCAGGGTCCGGTACACCACCAGCTGCGCCCCGAAACCGGCCGCCAGGGCCAGTGAGCCGACGATCCACAGCGGGCTGCGCAGCAGCAGCCGCACCAGGCGCAGGGGGCGGCGGACGTCGAGGGCCGGGATGCCGGACAGGGCGCGTTTTTCCAGGACGAAGCCGGAGCTGTAGAGGACGTTCGCGGACAACGCGGCCGCCACGCCCCACCACATCCCGCTCGTCACCGGGCGCGCCGGGCGTGCACCAGCAGGATCGAGGCCGCGCTCGGCACCGCGCAGGCCAGCCGGTCCAGTGGGCGCAGGGCACGCGGTACGCCGTGGAAGGGCGCCCCGGCGACGCGGACGACCCGGAACCCGGAGGCGGTGAGGAACTCCCGCAGGGCGCGGGCGGTGTAGAGCCGCAGGTGGCCCACGACCTCGGAGCCGGGGCGGCCGTGGATGCCGCGCAGGCTGACCTCGGAGAACACCGGCTGGACGCCGGCGAGGAGGAGGGCCCGGTTGTACCAGGCGGCCAGGTTGGGGGTGGACAGCATCAGGTGGCCGCCGGGTGCCAGGACGCGGCGCAGCTCGTCGAGCGCGCTGTCCGGGTCGACGAGGTGTTCGACGACCTCGCTGAACAGGACGGCGTCCACCGCCCCGTCCGCGAACGGCAGCCCGCCGTCGCCCAGTTCGCCGCGCACGACCGTACCGACGCGGGGCGCGGCCCGGCGCAGCGCGTCCTGCGACCAGTCGACGCCGATGATCCGGTGGCCGGGGAGCAGCGGTGCCGCGACGGCTGCCGCGGTGCCGTCCCCGCAGCCGACGTCCAGGACCGTGGCGCCGGTCCTGCCCCGCAGGGCGTCGGCCAGCATCTGTGCCTGGCGGCGGCTGCGGGCGTCACCGGAGGCGACGGGGACGGCCGGGTTCTCGTAGAAGTCCCGCAAGCCGGGGGCCGGGGGCCGCACCGTGGTCATACGAGCCCGCCCGTCTCGTCGAGGTACTGGGCGAACAGGTCGCGCAGCCGGGTGCCGTCGTCCGGGCCGAGCAGTGCGGCCGACCAGCGCAGCGCGAGGTGCAGCCGGCCCCCGGTGCTGGCCGTGGTGACGGTCAGGCCGCGCGGCATGCGCGCCGGTGCGGAGAACCAGACGGCTCGCGCCGTGCCCACCCCCTCGCCGAAGTCGAGCGGGTAGGGCACCCGGCCGATGTTGCTGAGGAGTGTGGTGGACGTCCACGGCGCCAGGGCACGGCGTGCCGCGCGCGCCACCAGGGAGCGGACCGCCACCGGCAGGACGGGCGCGGTCAGCAGGGCGGCGCCACGGCCGAGTTGGGGGCGGTGCAGGGCCTTCAGCGCGCGGGTGCGGGCGGCGGTCAGCCGGAGCAGGTCCGCTGTGGGGAGCGCCAGCTCGCCCGGCGCGAAGGGGACCTCCACCAGGCGGGTGCCGTTGCCGATGGGCATGTCCATTCCCCGCGTCCGGTCGTCCACGGGCATGGTGATCCGCAGCGGGCGGGACGGCCCGCCACGCTCGCCGTTCCGCTCGCCGTTCCAGTGGGCGATCATCCGGGCGGTGGCCACCATGAGCTGGTCGTTGACGGTGTACGGAGCGTCCTTGGGCCGCTTCGGTACGCCCAGTTCGGTGACCAGCATGCCGTTGGCGGCGTGACCGGGGCCCGGGGTTCCCCGGGCGACCCGCGCCACCCGGGCGAACCCGGTCCCGCCGGGCTCGGGGAACAGGCCGCGCGGCGCGCCGTCGGCCGGGGGCCGTACGGGGGGTGTCGCGGGCGCGTTGTCCCGGCCGCCGTAGAGTTCCGCGGCGGTCGCCAGGACCCGGAGGCAGGCGGGGCCGTCCAGTGCCGTGTGGTTGACGGTGAGGACCAGGACGCGGTCGACGATCTCCAGCCGTACCGGCGGGGACACGGTGAGGGGCGGGGCCTCGCTCAGGGCCCGCTGCCTCGCCTGCTCCAGCGCGCCGGGGCCGGGGGCGGGTACGGAGACGACTTCGGCGCCGGTGTCGGGGCCGGCGGTCAGCTCCCATGCGTACCGCCGCCGGTACCAGCGCCCGGGCGCCTCCCGCATCAGGATGCGCGGGTGGCGCCCGAGGGCCTCGGTGAACGCGGCGCTCAGCCGCGTGGCATCGGGGCGGCCCGGGAGGTGCACCTCGATGTGGACCGTCTCCGGCTCCTGCGGGGTCAGGCAGTGCCGGGTCACCTCGTCGACCGTGGAGAAGGGCACCCGGCCGAGCGGCTCGCGGCCGCCGCCCTGCCGGGCCGGATGGTGCAGTGCCGTCATCGGCCGGTCCCCTCTCCTGGCGGACGTGGTGCGGGAGTTCGCCGCCGCTGTGGCAGCGGGGTGGTGCGCGGTTCGGGCCGCGTGTCCGGCGCCGGGGGCCGGGCACCGTGATCCGCGCCGGCCTGTTCCGGTGGCGTATGCCCGGTTCGCGGCGCCTCACCGGCGGCCGGGGGCCCCTGTGCGTGCCCCGGGGCCCCGGAAGCACGCGCGTCACCGCGGCCACCCGGGCCACTCCGTGCCGCCCGCCGCCCGGTCGCCCGGCCCGTGGTCACCACGGCCGCCGTCAGCGCCGTCACGGCGAGGAACTGGGCCGCCGGCCCGAACGCCCCCTCCCGTGCCGACGGCAGGGCACCCGCCTCCCAGGCCGCCACGATCCCCGCCGCGCCCATGGCGGCCAGCGCCACCGGCACCAGCAGCGAGCGCCGCAGGTGCGCGATCACGGCGAGGACGGGTACGACGAGCGCCGCCCATCCGGCGACCAGCGCGATTACCACCGTCAGCGCCACCACCCCCAGCACGGGCCCCGGCGCCGGAACCTCGTCCGGCTCGGCGGCACCGGAACGCCGGCCACGCGCCAGGGCCAGCACCAGGCCCACCAGCAGCACGACGCCCACGGCGCCACCGATGAGACCGGCGACGTACCACCGCGCCGGGGCGAACTCCAGCCGTACGCTGCCGCCTTCACCCTCCGGGATCAGGAAGCCCTGCTGCCAGCCGTCGATCCGGACCGGTGTCAGTTCGCGCCCGTCCAGGGTGGCGCGCCAGCCGTCGTTGTGGTTCTCGAACAGCTGGAGGTACGAGGCCGGACCGGTGCCCACGTCCAGGGTGCGCCGGTCGCCCGACCAGTCGCCGACGGTCAGTTCGCGCCGTTCCGCCGCCGTGGCGGGGGCGGGCGCCCGGCCCCGGGTGAGGGTCAGGTCGGTGATGGCGAGCGGACCGGTGTCCCCCGCCTCCACCCGGTGGGTGCCGGCGGCCAGCCGGGCGGTGCCGCCGCTTTCGGCACCCGCGCACAGGCCGACGTCGACCGGGCGGCGCTCCGTCAGGTCGCGGACCTTGCCGCGGGCGGTGGTCGCGTGCAGCGTGCCGTCGATGGACAGCACCGGCCCCTGGCCGCAGGGCAGCTCGAATGTCGTGTCGGGGTCCGGCTGCGGCACCCGGTATGCGTCGAGTGCCGGTACGTACACCTCGCTGAGCCCGACCGGCAGTTGCAGCCGGCCGTCGGCGACCGGGTTGTGCAGTGTCAGCGGCGCGGTCCGCGAGATGGTG
Organism: Streptomyces sp. CB03238; assembly: GCF_002099185.1. Taxonomy (NCBI): domain Bacteria; kingdom Bacillati; phylum Actinomycetota; class Actinomycetes; order Kitasatosporales; family Streptomycetaceae; genus Streptomyces; species Streptomyces sp. CB03238. Next base: position 37,884 of record NZ_NBCN01000014.1, read on the forward strand.
ATGTCGAGCCGGTCGGTGGTGATCGGCTGGAAGCGGGCGAGGCCGTTCTCGTCCACCGAGGCGGTCGCCGCGCCGTCCGGTGAGCTGATCTCCACCTGCTGGGCGCGGGTGGAGAGGCCTCCCGCCGGCGCGAACACGATCTCCCCGACGGCCCGCTTCTCCGGCCACCGCAGGTGGATCACCGCCCGCTCCCCGGCGATCCACGCCGTGGTGAGGTCGCCGTCGACGAGGTTGCGCGGGCTGAGGGAGGCGCCGAGCCGGGCCGTCGAGTCGGCGGTGGCGGTGAGCTTCCTGCGCTGCTCGGGTGCCAGCCGGTACAGCAGCTCGTCCAGCGCGTCGCCCGGTACGGGCAGCGCGGTCGCCCGCAGCGCGTACGCGCCCTCCGTCCGGGTCAGGAACTGCCGGTGCAGCCCGACCTCGGCGGACGCGGGCGACAGGCCGCCGGGGTCGCTGCCCCGGTGCAGGGAGTACACCTCCTGGGGCGCGCTGTCCTCGCCCGCGGTGTCCTCGGGGAGGGCCAGCAGCCGGGTGACCGTGACGCCGGGGATGTCGACGGAGGAGAAGCCCGCACCGATCAGGCCCGGCCGGCCCTGCTGGGCACCCTTGATGGTGATCTTCAGGTAGCCGCTCTGCCCCGCCGGTACCCGCACCGTCTGCGGCGTACCGTCCGGCCGGAGCGGACTGACCTCGCTGCCCTGCTCGGTCTCGACCCGTACGGAGGTGGCCGCCGCGCGCAGCCCGCCGGAGGGGAGCGGTGTCAGCCGGATCGAGCCGGGCAGGGACAGCTTCCGCTCGAATTCGACGCGCAGCCACTGCCCGACCGGGGAGTCGGCGCCGCCCTCGGTCCAGGCGGTGTCGGGGTTGCCGTCGAACGCGTTCACCGGGTCGTACTGCGGGAGGTGGAACAGCCAGTTGCCGCTGCTCGACGCGGTGACGGACGCGGCTCCGCGCAGCACGGCCGTCGTCTGGTGGCGGATGTCGTCCACGGGCAGGATCTGGCGGGGCGGGCGGCCCGGGTCCTGGACGCTTGCCGAGGGGTTCCGCTCCGTCGCCGTATAGGTGTACGAGGTGTTGGTGTTGACCAGCCCGAACCGGGTGTCCGCGCGCCGCAGTCCGTCCCCCACGGCCCGTACGGGCGGTGTGCCGAGCCCCGGGGTCGCGTCGCCGGCGAGTACGGCGGGCCGGTCGCGCATCAGCGGGTCGGCGGACAGCCGCAGCAGGGACTCGGGGCCGCCGCTGACGACGGCCGTGTCCGCGACGGGCTTGACGGCGGCCTGGCCGGGCCGCTGGACGGCCCGCGGCGGTTCGTAGATCTCCACTGCCTGCTGGCGCGGGTAGAGGCCCTCGATCTGTACGGGGGTGTCGTCCGGGATCCGCCCGCCGGTGAGGACCGGCCCGAACCCGGTGGTCCGCCGGTAGCCGGAGGCCTCCAGGGTCCGTTTGACGGTCTGCGGCGGGACGTAGCCGATCTGGTCGGGGTCGAGGTCGTTGCGTACGACGACGTAATGGAGCCCCGCCCGGTGCAAGTAGTCGCCCAGGCCCGGCACTTCACCGCCGGACAGCAGCGCCTGCTCCACGGCGTCCAGCGCCCGCCGGTTGCCGGGCGTGCCGAACGGCACGTAGTCGCGCTGTGCCCACGGGGATTCGGCGAGGACGTCGAGGGGCTGGTCGATGGTGGTGCCCCAGGTGTATATCCCGTGGGCGGTCGCGGGGACGACGAGGGCGCGGGCCGTCGGCGAGTGCTCCTTCAGCCAGTCGGCGGTGCGCTCCCAGTGTGTGGGGAGCTTGCTGAAGGCACCCGGCTGGAGGATGCTCCCGTTGACGTACGGAAGGAGCAGGCCGGGCAGGACGAGCGCGGCGGCGATCAGCGGGACGTACGGCCGTCCGCGCGCCGCGCGTTGGCCGCGCCGGCGTGCGAGGACCGCGGTGAGGTGGGCGAGCCCGAGAACGAGGGCGAGCGCCAGGCCGGGCTGGAACTTGTAGATGTTGCGGAACGGCACGAGCCAGCCGTTCAGCCAGTCCTGCACGGTCCCGTGGAAGAGCCCGCCGAGCGGGCCGCCGTACCCGGCCAGGGTCACCAGGGCCACCGACAGCACCACGAGCAGCAGCCAGCGCCGCTCCGGGATGTCGCGCCGGGCGAGGCCCGCCAGTCCCAGGGCGGCGGCGAACGCCGAGCAGAGCACCGTCAGGGCGGCGGTCGCCACCGTCCAGCCGGCGGGCAGCCATGCCTCACCGAAGTGGAGGTAGGCCACCCAGTTGCCCGCGCCGCGCAGCAGCTCGGTGGCGGACATGGTGGCCGTCGTGGTCTCGGACTGCTCGACGTACGGGAGGAAGTTCTCGCCGTACAGGCCCAGCAGGAGCAGGGGGACGACCCACCAGGCGGTGGCGAGGAGCACCCCGGGGATCCACCAGGCGAGCAGGGACCGGCGCCGGGGGCCCGCCGGCCGGCTGAGCAGGTACAGGCCGACGGGCAGCAGGGAGGCGAGCGTGGAGGCCGCGTTGACGCCGCCCATGAAGGGGATGAGCAGCGCGGAGCGCAGGGCGGCGGCCCTGGCCGGGGTGCGGGGGTCGGTGAGGGGCAGGAGCACCCAGGGCAGCAGGGCGCCCGGCAGCGCGGCTGCGGACGTGGAGCCGATCACCACGGTGAAGGTGGGCCACAGGGCGTACGCCACGGCGGCGGGCAGCCGGGTGCGGGCGGTGCCGATGTCCAGCCGTTCGGCGAGCCGCAGGGCGCCCCAGAAGGCGGTGGTCACGATGATCGACAGCCACAGCCGCTCGGCCAGCCACACCGGGACCTGCGCCAGGTCGGCGAGCGCGTAGAACGGCAGCATCGGGAAGGCGTAGCCGACGTACTGGTCGAAGATCCCGCCGAAGCCGGCGCGGTTGTGCCAGAGCTCGCCGAGGTCGGCGAGGAAGCGCAGGGGGTCGAGTGCGACGCCCAGCTTGGTGTCGAACGTCATCCGGCCGGGTGACACGGCCAGGAACGCGATCAGTACGGCGGCCCAGAAACCCCACAGCCAGCGACGCGACCGCGGCCCGCCGGCCGGTTCGGCGGTGGGCGGCGCTCCGGGCGCGGGCGTGTGGGGAGGCGCCGGGATGGTGGTGGTCATGGGCACCGCCGGAGGATGAGGAGGAGGTTCCAGGTGGCGAACTCGCGCAGCAGCGGCACTCTGGTGACCAGGCCGGGCAGGAACGGCCAGTAGCGTGCCCGGGCGGAGACCACGGTCACGTCGTCACGGGCCCGGACCTGGCGCAGGGTCGCGCCGACGTGGACGGGGAAGAGGTTCTCGCCGAGGACGTGCTTGGCCGGGCGCCCGGTCCGCCGCTCGTAGCGGCGACGGGCCCGTTCGGCGCCCAGGTAGTGCCAGGGCGCCCACTCGTGACCGCCCCACGGTGAGAGCCAGTTGGTGAACGACACGTAGATCAGTCCGCCGGGGCGGGTGACGCGGATCAGTTCGCTGAGGAAGGTGCGCGGGTCCTCCACGTGCTCCAGGACGTTGGAGCAGAAGCAGATGTCGGCGGTGCCGTCGGCCAGCGGCAGCAGGTACCCGTCGGCGACGACGGCCCCCTCGGGCGGCCGCCGTCGATACGCCGTCAGCTCGCCCGGCTCCGGTTCGAAGAGGAAGCCCTGGGCGCCGCGCCGGCGGAACTCCTCGGTGAAGTGGCCGCCTCCGCCGCCCACGTCGACGACGACCCGCCCGGCGAGCGGCTCGTACCGCTCCACCTGGTTGGCCGCGTCACGGGCCAGGAGTTCGTAGAAGCCACGAGGGTCGGACGGTTCGCGGAGGAAGCCACGGAAGAGGGCCAGGGACCGGCGCAGGGAGGGGTCCTTCATTCGGCTCGTCCGACAGGAGCGCCGCGGAGACCCGCGTGGTCATGGGTTCCCGCGTCGGGGCCGCCCGGGGCGTGCGCGGTGACGCCGTCGCGCCCGGTGGCGCGGTGGCGCGCCGTGACGCCGCCCGGCCGCCCGGCCGTCCCGTGGCGTGCGGCGGCCTCCGTCGCGACGGCCCGGAAGCATCGTACGGTCGTGGCCCACCGGTAGTGCTCGGCCCGCGCGGCGGCGGCCCTGCCCATGGCTGCACGCCGCTCGTGGTTCAGGGCGAGCGCGCACCAGGCGGCCGCGAAGGCGCTCTCGCCGCGTACCAGCGCCCCGGTCACGCCGTCGTCGACGGAATCCCGCAAACCCGGCACGTCGAAGCCGATCGAGGGTGTGCCGCGCGTGGCCGCCTCGGTGACGACGAGGCCCCACCCCTCGACGGCGGAGGGGTGCAGGAGCAGCCAGGACGCGCACAGCAGCCGGTGCTTCTCCTCGTCCGACACCCGGCCCGTGAAGACGACGCCGGGGCCCGCGAGGGCTTCGAGCCGCCGGCGCTCGGGGCCCTCCCCGACGATCACCAGCTCGCCCCCGGTGACCGGCCGCACCCGCTCCCAGAGCCGCAGCAGCAGGTCGATGCGCTTGTACTCGACCAGCCGGCCGACCGCCAGGAACATCGGCTGGGCCGAGCGCGGTGTCCGGTGCCCCGGCTCCTCGACGCCGTTGTGCACGACGCGGATCCGGCCGGGGTCGACGCCCAGCGCGCCGAGCGCCGACGCGGTGGACTCGGAGACGGCGACCAGGAGGTTGTCGCGCTGGGCACCGGACAGCGCCCAGCGTTCCAGCCGCCGCCCGATGCCCGCCGCGGGGCGGGGGTAGCGCATGCCCCACAGCTCGGTGTGCACGTGGTTGACCAGGCAGAGGGTGGGCCCCCGGTGCCACAGCGGGGCCAGGTAGGGCAGGCCGTTGCACACCTCGACCAGCAGGTCGCAGTCGCCCACCTGCCGGGTGAAGGCGCTGGGCGCCCGGAGGAAGTGGCCGAGGTCTCCGCCCGCCGAGACGACCCGGTAGTCGCGGTACGCGGCCGGACCTCCGCACAGCAGGGTGACTTCGTGGCCCAGTGCCGTGAGGCCCTCCGCGAGCCGGTCGACGAGCAGTTCGGAGCCGCCCGCGGCGGGGTTGCCGAGGTCGCGGCGGGAGAGGAAGACGATGCGGCGAGGGGGACGGACAGCAGCGCCCTGGGACGACCGGGCACCGGGGGGAACGGCAGCGGTCAGTGTGGGGGGTACGTGCTGGGGCATACGAGCTCCAACTCGTTCGGGTCGGTGACCGGATGACGGTTGCTCCGGGCCGGCAGAGCGGTCGCCGGCACCGGGTGGGGGTGGAGCAGGTCATGGGGCGCCCGGGGAAGCGGATGTGGCGGTGCGGTGGGTTGGTCAGTTTTCGCCAACTCCGTCGGCACAGCTACTCACCTGGGTGACAAATTTCGCCCGATCAGGGCGTGACGCACCGTCACATCGCTGGCCCGGCAGGGGAGTCGCGTCGTCCTCCCCGGACGAGAAGCACCGCGCCGGCCGCCGTCAGCAGCGCGCCGAGGACGGCCGCGCCGAGGGGCGCCGCCTGCCCCAGCAGGCGCAGCTTGCGGTTGTCGGCCGAGGCCAGCGCCACCTGGGCGCGCTGGGTGGCGGGGGAGAACTCCATGCGCGGGCTGTCCAGCAGCACCACGGCGTCCTTGGCCGAACCGGGGGCGCGCAGCACCTTCCGCGGCCCGATCGCCGCGTTCACGATACGGCCCGTCCGCCGGTCGACGACGAGTTCGATGCCGTGGTTGGAGTACCACTCCTCGGCGAGCACCTGGGGCCGGCCCGGTTGTCCCACCAGCCGGCCGGGCACCAGCCGGGTGCCCGTCTTCGCCGGTTCCACGCGGCCGGTGAAGCGGTAGCCCTCGTATCCGTGGACCTTCTGCGTCCCGTCGAAGCGGAGGGTCACGGTGGAGCCGAGTGTGCCGTCCCACCAGCGGTAGGACCGCTTCTCCACATCGAAGGGGAACTTCAGGTAGGCCTCGCCGTCGAAGGTCGGCGTCTCCTGGCAGCAGTGCACGGGTTCATTGGTGCGCCGGTCGGTGACCCAGCGTTCCAGCGTCCACTGGAGCGAGTCGTGCGTGGCCGCGGCGGGCAGGGTGTGCTCGGCGTCCACCGAGGTGGAGACGTCCCAGACCGCCCGGCCGCTGCGGACGCTGTCGGCCACGTCACCGCGTACCTGGCGGGTGATGGTCAGCGGGCGTCCGGTGACGGTTTCGATCCGGCGGGTGTCGAAATAGCTGCCCGTACCGGTGAAAACGGTGACGGTGTCGACGTCGACGGGGGTCACTTTGGCGCGTGGCTGGACGTACCAGACCAGTAACGGCGCGAGGACCAGCAGGAAAACACCGGTACCGAGAAGGATCAGGGACAGGGGTGAAGCGGTGCGACGCATTGCGGACACTCCGTTGGGGGGCCGGGGCGGGACTGCGCGGCGTACACGTGCACTGGCGTATGGGCCGGGAACCGTAGGGGGCCTCTTGACGGACTGTCAATGCACTGGTGCCATGGGGTCGTCGCCGTTCGGGGTGGCGGACTCGTGGTGGGGTCCCAGCGTCAGAAAGGCCGACCCGACCATGCCCAGACTGCTCGCCGCCGCCCTCACCGTGGCGGTCGCCGCGGCTCTCGCCGTGGGAGCGGCCCTCGCCATCGTGGCCCTGCTCGACACCACCCCGGAACAGCCCAATGTGCCACTGATCAGCCATGAGACGGCTCTGCCCCGGGGGTGACCCGAGTTGACCGGAGTGGACACGCAAGGCCTGCGGGCGCCGGCCGGGGAACGTTCGGCCTGGGCGGACCTGCCGCACCGCCAGGTCCGCGAGTTCGCCGACCGCGCCATGGCCGAAGTACCCGCACTCGCCCAGGAGATCCTGGACACGATCTGCCGCGAGCACCCCCGGATGCCGCTCCTCGTCGACGAGTCCGGCGAGCTGGTCGCGCTGGTCGGCATCCGGCGCGCCCTGGAGGAGTTCCTCCAGCACCTCGTCCGGGGTTCCGGCAGCCCCCAGCTCCACCTGGAGGTCTTCCAGGACTTCGGCCGCGGGGAGGGGCAGCAGGGCCGCACCCTCGACTCCCTCCAGGCGGTCTACCGGCTGGGAGTACGCCTCGCCTGGCGGCGGCTGGCGGAGATCGGCCATGAGGCCCGGATCCCGCCTCCGGCGATGTACGACCTCGCGGAGGCGGGCTTCGCCTTCCTCGACGGCCTGGTGGACCAGACGGTACGCGGCTACGCCGAAGCCGCGGCCCGCCAGGCCGGTGAACGGCTCCGGTTGCAGCGCAAGTTGACGCAGGCGCTGCTGGGCGAGCGCCGCCCGGACCGGTCCCGTCCCCTGGAGGAGTACGCCGCCGCCCATGCCGCCCGCATCGGCTGGACCCTCCCGCAGCGGGTGGCCGTGGGGGTGCTGCTGCGCCCGGCCCGTGACTGCGTGGCACCGGCCGTGGGTGCGGAGGTGCTGCTGGACATGGAGAGCGAACGGCCGCTGCTCTTCGTACCGGATCCGGCGGTACCGGGCCGCTGTGAGCAGTTGCACCGGGCGCTGCGGGGCTGGACGGGGGCGATCGGTCCGGCCGTCCCGCTGGCGGACGCGGCGGCCTCGCTGCGGTGGGCGACGGAGGCGATGGGCCTCATCGAGCGCGGCCTGCTGCCGTCGGGCGAGCTCCTGCACTGCACGGAGCACATCGACGCCCTGGTCCTGCTGCCGCCCGAGGAGCTGATCGAGGCGCTGACCGACCGGTGCCTCGCCCCGCTCGCCGATCGCGGGCCCACCCAGCGCCGCCGCCTGGCCGAAACCCTGCTGGCCTGGCTGGAAACCCGGGGCGGCGCACCGGAGGTCGCCGCGCGGCTCGGGGTGCACCCGCAGACGGTCCGCTACCGGATGCGGCAGATCAAGGAACTGTGGGGTGACGAGGTGGAGGACCCGGACCGCCGCTTCGAACTGGAGCTGGTCCTCCGGGCCCAGCGATTACAGGGACGCCTGTCGCTGCCCGACCACTGAACCGACCGGCCGACGCGGCATGCCCTTGCCCGGCTCTTGACTGCTTCGGTGACAGCCGCGATCCTCCTCGCACAATTTATGCGAACATGACAACCACCGCGAGGCTCGGGACTCCCCCGCGCCCGGCTCCTCGTCGGTGCCGCCCCGTCCGGACATGGGTGATGACCTTGCTGCGACGCTCGTACGCCAGGCTCAAGGGTCTCGCGGTGCTGTCCCTGATCCTCTCCCTCATGGCCCTGGGCCCCACTCCGGCGGGGGCAGGCCCCTCCTCCGATCCCGGGTGGTGGGATCCGGTCGCCCGGCCCACGCCCGACTCCCGCATCGACGTCGCCGGGGAGCCGTTCAAGGGCACCGACGCGCAGGGCCGGGTGCGGGGCTTCGTCGACGCGCACGACCACCTGATGTCCAACGAGGCCTTCGGCGGCCGGCTGATCTGCGGCAGGCCCTTCTCGGAGCTCGGCGTCGCCGACGCGCTCAAGGACTGCCCGGAGCACTACCCCGACGGCTCCCTCGCGGTCTTCGACTTCATCACCAAGGGCGGCGACGGCAGGCACGACCCGAACGGCTGGCCGACGTTCAAGGACTGGCCCGCCCATGACTCGCTGACGCACCAGCAGAACTACTACGCCTGGGTGGAACGCGCCTGGCGCGGCGGCCAGCGCGTGCTCGTCAACGACCTCGTCACCAACGGCGTCATCTGCTCGGTCTACTTCTTCAAGGACCGTGGCTGCGACGAGATGACCTCCATCCGCCTCCAGGCACGCAAGACGTACGAGATGCAGGCGTACGTCGACCGGATGTACGGCGGGCCCGGCAAGGGCTGGTTCCGGATCGTCACCGACTCGGCGCAGGCCCGTGCGGTGATCGAGCAGGGCAAGATGGCCGTCGTCCTGGGCGTGGAGACCTCGGAGCCGTTCGGCTGCAAGCAGATCCTGGACGTACCGCAGTGCGGCAGGGACGACATCGACCGGGGCCTGGACGAGCTGCACGCGCTGGGTGTCCGCAGCATGTTCCTGTGCCACAAGTTCGACAACGCCCTGTGCGGGGTCAGGTTCGACTCGGGCACCCTGGGAACGGCGATCAATGTCGGCCAGTTCCTGTCGACGGGCACCTTCTGGAAGACGGAGAAGTGCACGGGGCCCCAGGCGGACAACCCCATCGGTCTCGCACCGGCGGCCGAGGCGGAGAAGAAACTCCCGCCGGGCGTGACGGTCCCCTCGTACACCGCCGACGCGCGCTGCAACACCCGCGGCCTGACCGCGCTCGGCGAGTACGCGCTGCGCGGCATGATGCAGCGGGGGATGATGATCGAGATCGACCACATGAGCGTGAAGGCCACGGGCCGCGTCCTGGACGTCCTGGAGTCCGAGTCGTACCCCGGCGTGCTCTCCTCGCACAGCTGGATGGACATCGACTGGACGGAGCGGGTCTACCGGCTCGGCGGCTTCATCGCCCAGTACATGCACGGTGCCGAGGGGTTCACCGCCGAGGCGCGGCGCACCGACGCCCTGCGTGAGAAGTACGGAGCCGGCTACGGCTACGGCACCGACATGAACGGTGTCGGCGGATGGCCGGCGCCCCGCGGCACGGACACCCCCAATCCCGTGCGCTACCCGTTCCGCAGCGCCGACGGCGGCTCGCTCATCGACCGGCAGACCACCGGCGAGCGCACCTGGGACATCAACACCGACGGCGCCGCCCACTACGGCCTGGTGCCCGACTGGCTGGAGGACATCCGGGTCACCGGCGGCCAGGACGTCATCGACGACCTCTTCCGTGGCGCCGAGTCCTACCTCACCACCTGGGGCGCCTCGGAGCGCCACCGCCCGGACGTGAACTTGGCGGCCGGCTCCTCCGTCACGGCCAGTACCTCGGAGTGGAACCCGTTCACGAGTTACGCCCCCGGCCGCGCCGTGGACGGCGACCGCCGCACCCGCTGGGCGAGCGACCGGCGCGACCCCCAGTGGCTGCGGATCGACCTGGGAACCACGCGCCCGGTCGGACGGGTCACGCTCGACTGGGAGCGCGCGTACGGCAAGGCGTACCGGATCGAGGTGTCCGCCGACGGCGACGAGTGGCGGACCGTCCGGTCCACCACTGCCGGTGACGGCGGCCTGGACACCGTACGGTTCTCCGCCGTACCGGCCCGCTTCGTCCGCGTCATGGGACTGGAACGCGGGACCGGATGGGGCTACTCGCTCCATGAGGTCGGCGTGTACAGCCGCTGACGCCGGCCGGCCGTGCTTACAGTGCCCAGCCAGTCCGTCCTGAACGGCAGAGAGGGCATCGGCGTGCAGTGGGCGTACATCGGCTCGTTCACCTCGGGGGGCGGCCGCGGCATCACGGTCGCGGCCGTCGACCCGGCGACCGGGGCACTGACCCCGCGCACGAGCGTCGACACCGTCGTCAACCCCTCGTGTCTCGCTCTGGCCCCCGGGGCCGGGGTGCTCTACGCGGTGAGCGATACGGAGCCGGGCGCGGTCGCCGCCTTCCGGGCCGGGGCGGACGGCAGCCTCACCGCCCTCGGCCCGCCGGTCGACGTGGGCGGCTCCGGCCCCACCCATCTCGCCGTGGCCGGACGCAGACTCCTCACCGCCAACTACGGCTCGGGCAGCATCAGCAGCCTCGCGCTGGAACCCGACGGCAGCCTTGCCGGTCCCCCCGCCGTACTCGCGCACCGGGGCTCGGGCCCCGACCCCGAGCGGCAGCGAGGACCGCACGCCCACCAGGTGCTGCCCGACCCCGGCGGGCGATGGGTGCTCAGTGTGGACCTGGGCACCGACTCGGTACGGGTCTGCGCGCTCGACCGGGCCACCGGAGAGCTCCGGCTCCACGCCGAGACCGCGCTCCGCGCCGGGTCGGGGCCGCGGCACCTCGCCTTTCACCCGGACGGCGAGGTGGTGTACGTCCTGCACGAGCTGGAGCCACAGATGACCGTATGCCGTTGGGATCCGGCGTCAGGGCGCCTGGAACCGCTGGCGGAGGTGGCGATCGACCCCGAAGGCGCGCCCGAGGGGGGCCGGGTCCACCCCTCCGTCGTCTGCGTCTCGCACGACGGGCGTTTCGCCCGGGCCGCCGTGCGCGGCAGCAACACGGTCCTGACGTTCTCCCTCTCCGACGGGGCCGAGAAGCCACGGCTCACCAGCAGCGTGGACTGCGGTGGCGTGTGGCCGCGCGACCTGGTGGCGGATCCGTCCGGGCGCAGGCTGTACGTCGTCAACGAATGGTCCGGGGACATCACCTGGTTCGACGTGGACGCGGACAGCGGACAACTGCGCCGCGCCGGCGCGGTGGCGGTGCCGGCCGCCGCGTGTGTGGTCTTCTCCTAGCTGTGGCCCGGCTCGTCGACGCGCAGCGCTTCCACGTCAGCCCGGGCGTACCGCCCGAGGGCTCCCGGTTGTGTTCCGATGCGCTCGACGGTCACTTCGAACTTCCCGACGGGCCAGCCCAGGAGTGCCGCCGCTTCCTTGGTCGTCAGGCTGACCTCGATCCAGGCCTGGCGCTCGCGCACCGTGGCGAGGATCTGTTCCTCCGGGAGCCCGTCGAGATCGTCCAGGGCATACATGGGGTGTCCCTTGAACTCGCCCACGGGGCGCAGCAGGCCGCGATCGGCCAGGGCCTGCACATCCACGCGTTCGACTTCCACCCGCGTGCGCTGGGAGAGGTGCTCCGCCGCCTTGATGGACCCGAGACCGGGATGGTCGCCCACGGCGGCGCGGATCTCTTCGACGCGATCCGGCAGAGTAGCGGCCACGGTGTGCGACCAGCGTTTGTCGTCCACATCCGGGGGCGGGATCAGGCCGTGCTGCACGGCACGGGGTACCTGCCAGTTCTCCAGGCCCAGCCATTTCGCCAGCTGGATCGGTCCGAAGGCCCGCCCCTTGGCAGCGCCCGAGCGCGAGGTCCGCGGAGACGGTGCCGGCACGGAGGCCGGTCCGCTGCCTCCGCCGCCCAGCGCGGCCGCTATCTCCTCGATACGATCCGGCAGCGTCTTGGCCATGGTGAGTGACCAGCGCTCGTCGTCGATGTCAGGGGGTGGAATCAACCCACGCGCCTGTGCCCGGCGCACATCCCTCGGTTCGAGCCCCAGCCAGTCAGCCAACTGGATCGGTCCGAAGTCTCGTCCCTGGCCACGTTCCCCTCCCAGTACGGTCGCCGCGCTCAGTCGTACAGGCCGTGGGGAGCCCGTTCCGGCTCCCCGACGATCACTCTACGCGGCGGGTCCGACAGTCAGCCGGACGCCCGGGAGCCCGGCTGGATCGATGCCTTCGACTGCACGGCATCGACGGTGTGCACGGCCTCGTCCAGCACATGCTGTCCGAGCTTGCCGTCGACTCCGACCTGGACTCGGTCGATCAGGCCCTCGTTGAGGGATTCGGCATGGGCGGTCCCGCAGACCGACAGGGCGGCGCCGGTGAGGGCGAGCGTGACCAGGGCGCGCTTGCTTGTACGTGGCATGCCCGGCCAACGATCCCCTGTCGGCCCGGTCACGGCGCGGGTCGCCCGTCCGGGGGAACCGACGGGACCGCCGGCGCATCGACGCGGCGGGCGGTACGGCGGGGGGCACACCGGCCCGTACAGCGAGGTACACCACCGGGAAGGCTCGGCGCGTGCACGGGGGTGGGCCCCCTTCGAACGGTGCGTGGGCGCCGGCCTCACACAAATCCGTGGACACCGGCTCCGGGCACCACCTAGCGTGGGCGGTGACGCCCACGACAGCGGAAAGGAGGCGAGTGCCGTGCATCAGTCACGTTCCCCGCGCTCCCGTTCCGTTTACCCGGCGTCCTTGGCCTGACCGGGAGCGTTTCACTTCACTTGCGTCCCGGAGGACAACTCCCATGACCGATCCGGTCATCCGCGTGCTCGACACGAGCGACGCGCATCTTTTCGACACCCTGCCCGACCCCCTCGGCGCCCGTGCCGCGCATGCGCGCAACACGCACCGGCCCGAGTGGAAGCGTGTGGCGCTCCGTGGCGGCGAAGTCGTCGCCCGGGGTGCCTGGTGGGGCGGCCCCGACGACAACACCCCCATAAACATCAACTGGTTCGATGTCGCCGAGGGCGAGGAGGAGGCGGGCGCCCATCTGCTGCGTACCTCCCCGTACCAGGTGGAACTGGAAATCAACCTGCCCGCCGGCTGGCGCGGCGACGCGGTCACGCGCGCCGCGGGTGAGGCCCGTCTCCGGGCCGCGCGGGCGGCCGGTTACGAGGTGCTGGTCGAGCGGTTCATGTACCGCTGGACGCCGGACCGCGGACTGCCCGAGCGGCCCGGGCGCCTGACCTTCGCGGCGGAGCCGGACGACGCCGTGTTCTTCGACGCGCTGCGCCGGATCCATTCGGTGACGCTGGACGCGCACGCGCTGCGGGCGATCGCGGAGGGCGGGCTCGACCAGGCGGCGCAGGAGGAGCTGGACTTCTTCCACTGGTGCCCGTCACCGCGCGAGTGGTGGCAGGTGGCGTACACGCCGGACGGCGACCTGGCCGGCATCCACATCCCCGCGCACAATCCCTCGGGCCCCTGCGTCGGCTTCATCGGCGTCGTGCCGGAGCAGCGCGGGCACGGCTACGCGTACGACCTGCTGGCGGAGTGCACCCACTTCCTCGTCGAGCGCGGCGCCGACTTCGTCGCCGGTGCCACGGACCAGGGGAACGTTCCGATGGCCACGAACTGCGCGAAGGCGGGGTATCCGGTGGTCCGGGAGCGCGTGAACCTGGTGCCGGGCAAGCGGGGCTGAGGACCAGGAGCCCGGGGGCGGGCCGGTCGGCGTGCCTCCGGGCGGTCACCCACAAGCGGTGGCGTTCAGTACGACTAGTGCGCGCGGGCGGATGACACGCCCTGCTGCTGGGCAGCGACAGACCGGCCGCACCGTTCGCCCTCGCGCCCCATGGGGATGACCATGAAGAAACCTCTCCTCGCCTGCCTGGCCGCGGCTCTCACCGCCGCCGCGGCCACCGGCGGGTACCTCGCCCTCCAGCACGTCACCGGCCCTTCCGAGCCGGCCCGGTCCGTCACCGCCTCCTACGACCCCGGCGAGGCCCGTGACGTGGCGAGCAGCGCCGACGACGTCTTCCACGGCACCGTGGTACGCCTGACGGGCCGGCGGACCATCGCCGAGATCCCTTCCCGGCTGTACGAGGTACGCGTCGGGCACGTCTTCAAGGGCGACCTCACAGGTACCGTCACCCTCACGCAGCCGGAGGGCCATCCGGCCCTGGAGCCGGGCGGCAAGTACGTCTTCGCCACCACCTCGTGGCACAACGAGGACAATGAGCACGGCCTCCTGTCGGGCTCCCGCCCCTACCCGGCCCCCGACCTCACGGCACCGGTCGCGGGCACGCCGGCCCGGGCGGGGGTGACCGTCGCGGAGTACTGGCGGGACGCCGTGGAGCGCGTTCAGCACAGCACCTTGAGCGCGCCCGGTCGCACCCGGGCCGTGACGGGAAGCGTCGCGTCGACCTCGCCGTCCGTGCCGTAGGGGAGGTCGCGGTCGGCCTCGATGCGGATCTCCTTGCCGCGCAGGACCTCGACCTGGGGGCGCCGCAGGTGCGCGCCGGTCTTGAGCTCGTTCATCATCGCGAAGAAGAGCCGTTTCGGGGCGTGCTGGATGACGACGACGTCCAGCAGGCCGTCGTCGACACGCGCGTCCGGCGCGATGCGGCGGCCGAAGCCGTAGAAGCCGGAGTTGGCGGCGACGACCGTGTAGCCGCGCCGTTCGTGTGTCGTGCCGTCGACGGTGATGCGGTACGTCACCGGCCGCCAGCCGGCCACCGCGCGCGCCCCGCCCGCGTAGTACGAGGCGGAGCCGCGCAGCAGCCGGGATTGGTTGGCGTACCGGTTGGCCACCGCGTCGACCCCGGCGTACACGCTGCCGAGCACCGGGACCTTGGGGTGCGCGGCGGATTCGGCCTCGATGGTGTCGACGGCGCGTGGTGCGGCGTGCAGCAACAGGTCGGCCAGGGCCGGGGGGTCGGTGGGCAGACCCAGGGCCCTGGCGAAGTCGTTGCCGCGGCCGGACGGGACGAGGCCGAGGACGGCGTCGGTGCCGCTGAGCGCGCCGCCGACGGCGCCGGCCATCCCGTCGCCGCCGACCGCGAGCACCACGTGCCCCTCCGCGGCGGCCTGCCGCGCCAGTTCGCGGGCGTGGTCGAGGCTGCGGCTGTAGCGGGTCTCCAGACCGGCTCCCGCCTCTCGCAGGAGCCGGGCCACGGGCAGCAGGGCCGCCGTGCCGCTGGAACTTCCCGCGGCCGGGTTGACGACGGCGGTGAACTGTCGCATGTGCGCGCCTCCGTAGGGCAGGGCAGGGGCAGGGCTCGGGTCAGGGGTGTCGGACGGGGACGAGGATGCCGGGATTGAGCACCCCCGCCGGGTCGAGCTCCGCCTTGACGGCCTGGAGGACGCGGACACCGAGGGGGCCCGCTTCCCGGGCGTACCAGTCGCGGTGGTCGGTTCCCACGCCGTGGTGGTGGCTGATGGTGCCGCCGGCGGCCAGGATCGCCTCGTTGGCGGCGTGCTTGGCCGGTGCCCAGTGCGCGACGGGGTCCTCGCCCTGGGCGGAGACGACCGTGAAGTAGAGCGAGGCGCCGTTCTCGTACACGTGCGAGATGTGGCACATGACCAGCGGGGGCGTGCCCGCGTCGGTGAGGGCGGTGGTGAGCGCCTGGCGGACGCCCTGGTACAGCTGCGGGAGCGCGGACCAGAAGGCGGCCGTCTCCAGGGTCTCGGCGAAGGCCCCGGCGTCGAGCAGCGCGTCGCGCAGGTAGGGCGCGTCGTAGCGGCCGTGTGCCCAGCGGTCCCCCGGTTCCCGGCCGACGCACTCGCCGCCCTCCGCCTGGAGCACCTTGTGGACGCCCGCCTGGCACTGCTCGGTCTCGGCGGCCGTTCCCTCGTACCCGACGATCGCCATGCAGCCGGCCGGCTCCATGGCGCCGGCGCTGCCGATGCGGTCGGGGTGGGCGAGGCCGATGAAGGTCTCGGTCTCGTCGGACAGGCGCAGGACGGTCGGGCGCGGACCGTCCTGGGCGAGTTTGCGCAGCGCGGCGGCGCCGGCCTCGAAGGAGGCGAAGCGCCATCCTTCGTAGAGCCGCTTCTGGGGCAGGGGGCGGATGCGGAGGGTCACGGAGGTGATCACGCCGAGCGCGCCTTCGGAGCCGAGCACGAGCTGGCGCAGGTCCGGGCCGGCGGCCGAGCGGGGCGCGCGGCCGGCCTCCCAGGTGCCCTCGGGGGTGGCCATGGTGACGCCGAGGACCATCTCGTCGAACCGGCCGTAGCCGGCGGACGCCTGGCCGCTGGAGCGGGCGGCGGCGAAGCCGCCGATGGTGGCCCATTCGTACGACTGGGGGAAGTGGCCGAGTGTGAAACCGCGTTCGTTGAGCAGCGCTTCGGCGCGGGGCGCGCGCAGGCCGGGCTGGAGGGTCGCGGTGCGGGAGACCTCGTCCAGGCCGAGGAGGGCGTCCATACGGCGCAGGTCCAGGGCGACGAAGGTGGGGCGTTCGGGGGCGAGGCCGCCGACGACGGAGGTCCCTCCGCCGAACGGCACGGCGCCCACCTGGTGTCGGGCGCACACGCGCAGGGCGGCGAGGACCTCGTCGTGGCTGCCGGGCAGCAGCACGGCGGCGGGGATGTCGGCGACCTCGCCGGCGCGGATGCGCAGCAGGTCGGGGGTGGACTTGCCACGGGTGTGGCGGATGCGGGTCTCCGCGTCGGTACGCAGGTGAGCGGGATCGTCCAGGCACGCGGCGAGAGCGTGACGCGCCTCGTCGGTGAGCGGGGACTCGGGGACGGCGATGTCCTCCAGCGCGGCGGGTCCGTGTTCGCGCGGGGTGACGCCGAGCAGGTCGCGCAGCAGGCCGGTCACGGTGTCGGGCAGGGGTGCCGCCTTGGCCGGGTCGCCCCAGCCGCTCCACAACATGTCCACGGGGTCGGTTTCCTCACCGTCGGTTCTGGATCGTGGCGCGCTCTGAGGCCCGCACTGGCGGTACACTGTGACAGATGACGCCCATTCGTCACAACCATTCGGACGGGGAAACCGTCCTCGACGCGGCCCGTGACTGCGTCCTCGCCGTCGGAGTACGCC
This sequence comes from Streptomyces sp. CB03238, assembly GCF_002099185.1. Classification (NCBI taxonomy): domain Bacteria; kingdom Bacillati; phylum Actinomycetota; class Actinomycetes; order Kitasatosporales; family Streptomycetaceae; genus Streptomyces; species Streptomyces sp. CB03238. The sequence continues at coordinate 54,847 of NZ_NBCN01000014.1, forward strand.
GGACGACGCTGACCGACGTGGCCCGCCGCGCCGGGGTCTCCCGTATGACGCTCTACCGCCGCTGGCCCGATGTCCGGACGCTGGTCGGGGATGTGATGACCCGTGAGTGGGTCGCCCTGGCCGTGGCGGCCATGCCCGAACCCGGCGCCCCCGCCCGGCGGCGGCTGGTCGACGGGCTGGTCGCCGGGGTCGAGGCGTTCCGCGCGCACCCGCTGTTCCACAAGATCCTGGACGTGGACCCCGAGCTCCTGCTGCCCTATGTGCTCGACCGGCGTGGCGCCAGCCAGGACGCGTTGCTGGGCCTCATCACCGGCGCGCTGGAGGAAGGGCACGCCGACGGATCGGTCCGGGCGGCGCACCCCGACCTCCAGGCCAGGTCCGTGCTGCTGATCGTCCAGTCCTTCACGCTCTCGCTGCGCACCATGACCGATGACGCCGACCCCGAGCTCGACGAAGCGGCCTTCCTCGGCGAGCTGCGGATCCTTCTGGAAAGGACCCTCGCCCCATGAGCCACCCGCGCCACCTGCGCCACCCCGCACACTCCGCCCGGGTTCCGTCCTCGCTCACCGCCGCGCGCCGCCACCGCGAACTGGCCGAACTCGCCGACGGCACGCAGGTGGACGTCCTGGTCGTCGGCCTCGGGGCCACCGGCGCGGGCGTCACCCTCGACGCCGCCTCCCGTGGCCTGACGGTCGCGGCGATCGACGCCCACGACCTGGCCTTCGGCACCTCGCGGTGGAGCTCCAAGCTCATCCACGGGGGCCTGCGTTACCTGGCCTCCGGACAGTTGGACGTCGCCCACGAGAGCGCCGTGGAACGGGGCATCCTGATGGAGCGGACCGCGCCGCACCTGGTCGGCGCACAGCCCTTCGTCCTGCCGCTCACGCCCCTGGTCTCCCGGTCGCAGGCGGCGCTGGCCCGGGCCGGCCTGCGCGCCGGTGACCTGCTGCGCGCCTCGGCGCGTACGTCGCGCTCCACGCTGCCGGCGCCGCGCGCCCTGTCCCCCGTGGAGACCCGGCACATGGCGCCCGTCCTGCGGCCCGCCGGACTGCGCGGAGGGCTGCTCTCCTGGGACGGCCGGCTCAGCGACGACGCCCGGCTGGTGACCGCCGTCGCCCGTACGGCCGCCGCGTACGGCGCGCGGATCCTGACCCGTACGCGGGCACTGTCCCTCGACGGCGGCGGGGCCCTGGTGCGGGACGAACTCACCGGTGAGGAGACGCGGATCAGGGCCCGCTCCGTCGTCAACGCCACCGGTGTCTGGGCCGGCGGTCTGATCGACGACATCCGGCTGCGGCCCTCCCGGGGCACCCACCTGGTGCTCCGCTCCGAGGACCTGGGCTCTCTCACGGCGGGCCTGCACATCCCGATCCCCGGCGAGGCCAACCGCTTCGTGCTGGTCCTGCCGCAGGGCGACGGCCGGGTGTACGTGGGACTGACGGATGAACCGGTCGACGGCGACATACCGGACGTCCCCGACGTGCCGGAGACGGACATCGGCTTCCTGCTCGACGTGCTCGGCTCCGCCCTCGACGTGCCGCTGGGCCGCGCCGACGTGATCGGCGCGTTCGCGGGGCTGCGGCCGCTGCTCGACACGTCGGGTACGTCGGGTACGCCGGGCACGTCCCGTACGGCCGACATCTCCCGCAAGCACGCGGTGCTGACCTCGCCCGACGGGGTGGTGACCGTGGTGGGCGGCAAGCTCACGACGTACCGGCGTATGGCGCAGGACGCCCTGGACGCGGCCGTCTGCGCGCGCGGCCTCACGGCGGGGCCCTGCCGCACGGCCGGCCTGCCTCTCGTGGGCGCGGCCGCACCGGGCACGCTCGCCGCCCTGGACGCTCCCCGGCGGCTGGTACGCCGCTACGGCACCGAAGCCCCGGCCGTGCACGCACTGGGGCTCGCGAACCCGTCCCTGGCGCGTCCCGTCGTACCGGGCCACCCGGTCACGGTGGCCGAACTCGTGTGGGCGGTACGCCATGAGGGCGCCCTCGACGAGGCCGACGTCCTCGACCGCCGCACCCGGATCGGCGTGGTGCCGCACGACCGGGAGGCGGCGCTGGCCACGGCCCGCGAGGTGCTGCGCCACGAGGACGGGCGGCTCACCCCGCACACGCCCTAGGAGCGCCAGGTCAGTTGCTGTGCCTGGTCAGGCTGTAGAGGAGAACCAGCACGGCGATGACCATCACCGTCACATGAAGCCACGCCGGTGCGGTCGCGGCGTCTTGCGCGGCGGTCACGAGGGGGTTCACCGGTGCCTCCGTGTCGCATCGTCGTTCTCGTCCTGGTGGTGTCGTGTCATGCTCCGCGCGTACCCGGCGAGAGGCGGCCGACGCTTCGAGGCCGCACGTCGGTCCTGTCCGTCGCCTGTGATCCGGTGGAGGCGGGCAGGCCCCGCCGCCGGCTGCGAGGGGGAGCGCTTCCCGGACGACGTCGACATGCCACGCGCGCGTACCGGGGCGCGGGCCCTGCTCGCCGTACTGGAGCAGGGCGAGTGACGCCGCGGCCACCGCGGGCCGCGCCGACGGCGGTTCAGCCTTCCTTCAGCTCGTCCACCACGTGCCGCACCACGTCCAGTGAGGAGTGCAGCGCCTCACTGGACGCGCCGCGGGCCACCCGCAGCCGCTTCGAGCCGTAGTGGACGAGGACCGAGGCGCCGGACGCGTAGAGGAGGGTGAGCGCGCCCGCGACCCGCTGCGGCTCCCAGACGCGTTCCAGGCCGCGCAGCAGCGTCGTGTGCGCCGACCACAGCGCGAGCAGGCCGCATGCGCCGCCGGCCGCCAGCGCCACGGCGCCCTGTCGCGCCTGCGCCACGCCGAGGGCCGCCTCCTCGTACGCGTTGTCCATGTCCTCGCGAACGGCGGTGTGAATGTCCTGGGGCACCGGCTCCATGGGGCGCGCCTACCCGTTGCGCGGCGGGCAACACACCGGGGTCGTCGCCCCACAGCTGCCTCTCCATCGGTACGGACACGGTGCCGCCGTCGGAGAGCTTCTCCCAGTACCCCCGCAGCGCTGCCGCCTCGGTGGTGTCGCCGCTCACGCTGATGGCGACGTTGTTGCCCGGTTTGTACTCAGAGCCGGGTGGTCGGCGCCCATGCCTGTCGCGCGTTGCCATGGAAGCTGACGTATGGGTTGAGACGGGATGTCACGTTATGCCCCACGGGCTCGTCCTCGCAGATGGACGGCACAACGCAACGGAACCCGCCCCTCCCCTACCGGCTGAGCCACCCGCGCAGGAGGCGGCTCACGGCCGGCATCGCCGCGTACGTCATGAGGATGTTGAAGACGCAGGCGATCACGGCGCTGCCGACGACCGGGTGCAGGTCTGTCAGGTGCGGCACCAGGAAGTAGCTGCCCAGCAGGGAGATCGGATAGATGGCCAGGGTGGCGCTGATCGCCATCTTCCACCGCGGGGGTACGGGCGGTGTCGTTCCCGGCTTGGCGAACCAGGTCTCCATGCCCGTCAGCTGCCGCCGCGCCACCTCGGTGTGATGGTGGCCTTCACAGTTGGCGAACCAGGCCGCCCTTTCCGGCGATTCCTGCCATTCCCGACATGCCTCGGCGTCCCGGAAACGGTGGACGAGGAACCATGGGGCCCCGTCCGCGGACGGCCGGAACAAGCCGTGGCCGAGGTGCCCGGGGAACTGGGCCGCGCTGGCGAGAATGCCCCGCGCCCATCGCTCGAACGCCGCCTCGTATCCGGGCTCGACCTGCCGGGCGATCAACAGGGTCACCTCGCCCCTGTCGGCGGGCACGGTCGTGTGCTCAAGGCTCACCGCAGTCACTTGCTCTCCTGATGCTCGCGCCGCGCCCGGACAGCACTGTACGTTGCCGCGCCCCGGGCGGGTGGCCGCCCCCGGTCGGGAGGCTGTCCGGAGCCCCTTGTGCCCCGCCGTGCGAGAAGCAAGGGATTCCCCTCTTCCTCGGCGGTTCGCGTGTCTGACATCTTGCGTTCGCCCCCTACACATTCGGCCCGGCCGCCCGACCAGCGCGCCGGGATTCGGAGGACGCGTTGATACGTCACATATCCCATTGGCGCCCCGCGACAGCGATCACGGCCGCCGCGGCCGCACTCGGCGTCACTCTCGCCCTCGGGACCCCTGCCATGGCCGTCGGCACGGCACCGCAGGCGCCCGCCCCCGGCTCCGCCCCCACCGCTGCCGCCCCCACCGCCGTCTGGGCCGCCGGTACCCGCGCCCATCTCGTCATCACCGCACCGGGCGACACATCCGCCGTACGGGCGGCCATCACCGGCAACGGCGGCACGGTCTTCGCCTCCTACGACGCGATCGGCGTGATCGTCGCGCACTCCGCCTCGTCCGGTTTCGCCACCGCCATGCGCGGCGTCCCCGGCGTCCAGCAGGTCGGGGCGACGCGTACGTCGGACGTGCCGGCCGACGCGTACAACCCGGCCCTGCCTGCTCACCCCTCCCAGTCCCCGACCACGCTGACGGAGAGCCTGACCCGCTGGGACATGACCCAGATCAAGGCCGACCAGGCCTGGGCCGTCACCACCGGCTCGGCGGCGGTCAAGGTCGGTGTGCTGGACACGGGCGTGGACGACCAGCACCAGGACATCGCCCCGAACTTCAACGCGGCGGACTCCGTCTCCTGCGCGTACGGCAAGGCGGACACCCGCGCGGGCTCCTGGCGGGACGTCGGCACGCACGGTACGCACGTCGCCGGCACGATCGCGGCCGCCAAGAACGGCAAGGGCGTCGTCGGTGTGGCGCCCGGGGTGAAGATCTCCTCGGTCCGCATCGCCGAGCCCGGCAGCAGCCTGTTCTTCGCGGAGAACACCATCTGCGGCTTCATGTGGGCCGGCGACCACGGCTTCAAGGTCACCAACAACAGCTACTACACCGACCCCTGGCAGTTCAACTGCCCGGACAACGCCGACCAGGCCGCCATCATCGAGGGCGTCAGGCGCGCCCAGGAGTACGCCGAGAACAAGGGCTCCCTCCAGATCGCGGCCGCCGGGAACTCCAACCTCGACCTCGCGAACAAGACGGTCGACACGGAGAGCCCCAACGACTCCACGCCGGTCACCCGCACCATCACCAACGCGTGCCTGGACATTCCCACCGAGCTGCCGGGCGTGGTGACGGTCGCCGCGATGGGCAAGGGCAACGTCAAGGCGTCGTACTCCAATTACGGCAACGGCGTCATCGACATCGCCGCCCCGGGCGGTGACGGAACGTCCGGCGTCTACTCCACGCTGCCGGGCGGCAAGTACGGCAACATGAACGGTACGTCGATGGCCTCGCCGCACGTCGCGGGCGTCGCCGCTCTGATGGCGAGCGCCGACCCGGCCGCCACCCCGGCCGACATCCGCTCCCGGCTCGGTGTCCAGGCCACGGACGTGGCCTGCCCCTCGGACAGCCGGTGCACCGGTACGACGCTCAAGAACGGCTTCTTCGGCGAGGGCCAGACCGACGCCCTGAAGGCGGTCAGCGGCGCGACACCGCCCCCGGGCTCGTACTTCGAGACGACGACGGACGTCGCGATCACCGACAACGCGACCGTCGACAGCCCCCTCACCGTCTCGGGAGTGAGCGGCAACGCCCCGGCCACCCTCAAGGTGGGCGTGGCCATCACGCACACCTACCGCGGTGACCTGGTCGTCTCCCTCGTGGCACCGGACGGCGCGGTGTACCTGCTGGAAGACTTCGCCAACAACGACGGAACGGACAATGTGGGCAAGACCTACACGGTCAACGCCTCCGCCGAGTCCGCGAACGGCACGTGGAAGCTCCGCGTCCGTGACGGCGCGTCCCAGGACACCGGCACGATCGACGCCTGGAACCTGACCTTCTGAGCACCGTCGGACCACGGCCGTGCCGTTGCGTGCCCCTCGTCAGCCGCGGGGCACGCAACGCTGCCGTGCGCGGGGGCTCACACCCGGCGCCACACCGCCATCGCGAACGAGAACAGCCCGTACAGGGCGAGTCCCACCGCCAGCGCCACGAGCAGCCACGGGCCGGCCGGGGTCTCGGCGAAGGAGCGGATCGTGTCGTCGAGGCCCTTGGCCTCGCTCGGCCGGTAGGTGATCGCCGCACGCAGCGCGAACCCGCCCGCCACCATGAACACCAGCCCACGGGCCACTCCCCCGGCCACCCCCGTCACGTCGACGGCGTCGCGGACCCGGGGGCTCATCTCGCCCAGCCGCAGGTGCTTGCGGTAGGTGCGCCGGACCGCCTGTACGGCACCGACGACGCCGGTGACCGCGATGGCGATGCCGGCCGCCGCGACGAGCCACTGCCCGGCCGGCAGTTCCAGCACGCGTGCCGTCATGTCGTGGGACTGCCGGTCGCTCTCCCCACCACCACCGCTGTGGTCGCCACTGGCGAAGACGAGCACCGACCAGGCCACCACGGCATAGAACAGGGTGCGTCCGGCCGACAACAGCCGATGTGTCGTCTTGTTTCCCCACAGTGCTTCGGTGAGCTGCCACAGTGCCATCCCCACCAGGCCGATACCCAGCAGCCACAGGAGTACCGACCCCAGCGGTTTCGCGGCGACCTCGGTGAGGGCGCCCCCTTTGTCGGCCTGTTCGGCGTTGTGACCGAAGGCGATCCGCAGGGCGAGGACACCGACGAGCAGGAAGATCACGCCCCGTGCGGCGAATCCCCACCGCCCCGCGACCTCGACCGCGGTTCTGCCGCTCTTGCCCCTTGCCTTGCTCCGTACGTTCACTCGGCACCTCCCCCTCCCCGTTGCCCCGCGAAGGGGACGGGAAACAATGGGGCGGCCCGGGGGTGGGTCCCCTGGGAAGTGAGCGCTCGGGGTTCTCCACGTTTTCGTTGTTCTTCGTTGTTCTTCGTTGTTCTTCGTTGTTCTTCGTTGTTTCCGTTATCGCCGGCCCGCGGGCCGGTCTCCCAGGTGTCGGGCGGATCGCCGCCCGGGGGAGAAAGGAGCCGAGAGGTGAGCCAGACAGACGAGGTACGGCTGGTCAGGGCGGCGCAGTCCGGGGACCAGCGGGCGCAGGACGTGCTGGTCTCGGCGTACCTGCCGCTCGTCTACAACATCGTCGGGCGGGCGCTGAGCGGGCACGCGGATGTGGACGACGTCGTCCAGGAGACGATGATCCGGGCGCTCGGTGGTCTTGGTTCGCTGCGGGACCCGCAGCGGTTCCGGTCGTGGCTCGTGGCGATCACCATGAACCGGATACGCGACCACCGGTTCGACCCGGCGCTCGCCTCCGCCCTGCCCGAGGGGTCGGAGCTCGCCGACCCGGGCGCGGACTTCGTGGACCTGACCATCATGCGGCTCGGCCTGTCCGGGCAGCGGCGGGAGGTCGCCGAGGCGACCCGGTGGCTGGACGACGGTGACCGGGAGCTGCTGCCGCTCTGGTGGCTGGAGGCCGCGGGCGAGCTCAGCCGCACCGAGGTCGCCGATGCCATGGAGCTGACGCCGCAGCACACCGCCGTACGCGTGCAGCGGATGAAGGCGCAGCTGGAGACGGCCCGGATCGTCGTGCGGGCGCTGGCGGCGGTCCCGCGCTGTGTGCTGCTGGACGACGCGCTGGCCGGGTGGGACGGGCTGCCGTCCGCGCTCTGGCGCAAGCGGATCGCCCGGCACGCGCGCGGGTGCACGGTCTGCTCCGGTCACGGTGCCGGGCTGGTCCCCGCCGAGGGGCTGCTGGTCGGCCTGGGCCTGGTGCCGGTGGCTGCCGCGCTCGCCGGGGGCGGTACGGGCGACGCGCTCGTCCACACGGGAGCCGGGGGCCCGGGCGGGTCCGGTGCGGGGGGCCGGCGGCAGGAGCGGCAGGCCCGGCGCCGGCGGCAGCGCCGGGGGGCCGTGGCCGCGGTGGCGCTGCTGGTGGCCGGCGGCGGGGTGGCCGGGCTGGAGCTCCTGGGGCTCGACGAGGGTGGGCGGGAGGTACGTACGCAGAACGCGACCGAGCCGTCCCGCACGCCGCTCGCGTCCTCGGCCGCCCCCGCCCGGTCGGGCGCGAGCCCGTCGGCCTCGGCGTCACCGTCCGCCTCCGCGAGCCCGTCGCCCTCGGCGTCGGCGTCCAGGAAGCCGGCGCCCAGGCCCACGCCCAGCCGGACGGCGCCCAAGCCGCCTCCGGAGCCGTCCCCGTCCCGCACCCGTTCCGCTCCGCGGCCCGAGCGGCCGGAGGCTCCATCCGGCTCGTTCGCCGAGCAGGTGACCCAACTGGTCAATTCGGAACGCGCGAAGAACGGTTGTGGTCCGGTGAGCCAGAACGGTCTCCTGGACACGGCGGCGCGGCGCCATTCCGACGACATGGCCGCGCGTGACTACTTCGACCACACGAACCCCGATGGCGAGGGTCCGGGCGAGCGGATCACGGCGGCGGGCTACTCATGGTCGACGTACGGCGAGAACATAGCCCGGGGCCAGCAGACCCCCGCCTCGGTCATGGACTCCTGGATGAACAGCCCGGGTCACCGTGCCAACATCCTCAACTGCTCGTTCAAGGAAATCGGCGTGGGCATCCACGAGGGCCAGGGCGGACCGTGGTGGACCCAGGTGTTCGGCGCCCGCGGCTGACTCACGGTCGCCGACGGGGTGACCATGTGGGCACCAGTGTCCACGCCGTCCGTGGGTGATTGCGCGCGCGCCGAGCGGGAAGCAGATGATCATGGAGGACATGGCTGAGTGGCATGAGTGGCAGGAAGCGGATCGGCGCCTCACCCGTCGCGTGGCCGGTTGGAGAGCGCCGTTGGCGCGCCGGGTGCTGCCGGCGGTGCGATCGGCGGCGGAGCACACCAAGCTGTGGTGGGCCGCGGCAGCCGTCATGGCCGCTGCCGGCGGCCTGCGGGGCCGGACGGCCGCGGCGGCGGGCCTCGTCGGGATGGGTGCGGCGGAGCTCGTCTCCAATGCCGTGTGCAAGCCGCTGTACGAACGACGCCGTCCGCCCGAGGACCTCATCCCCCACGGTGATGTGCACGAGCGGCCGGACAGCTCCTCCTTCCCTTCCGGGCACACCGCGGCCGCCGTCGGCTTCACCGTCGCGGCGGCGGGCGCGTGGCCGGGGGCGGCTGCGGCCTGTGCGGTCCCGGCCGTGATCGTGGGGGTGGAGCGGGTGCACTCCGGCGCCCACTACCCCAGCGACGTCGCCGCCGGTGCCGCCGTCGGCCTGGCGGCGGGGTTGCTGGTGCGTCGAACACCGCGCCTCCTGCTGCGCCACGCCGCGCGGACGGCTCAGCGCTGGTAGAGCCCCACCAGGGTGCCGTCGGCCAGCCGGCGCTCGTCCACGGCCGCGTGCACATCGGCCGCCGTCGCGCCGTCGGGCAGGGAGACCGGTCCGGGGAGCGCGTAGAGCCGGAAGAAGTACCGGTGCGCCCGGTCGCCGGCGGGCGGGTTGGGACCGCCCCAGCCGGAGCCCCCGTAACCGTTGCGCCGCTCCTGGCCACCGGGGGGTGTCTGCCCGGCCGCCACGCCGTCGCTCGTGGGGTCGATGCCGGTGACCAGCCAGTGTACGAAGGTCCCCGACGGGGCGTCCGGGTCCTCGCACAGGAGCACCAGCTCGGCGGCGGCGTCGGGCACGCCCGACCAGGTCAGTTCGGGGGAGACGTCCTCGCCCTCCTTCGCGTACCGCCGCGGGATGAAGGAGCCGTCGTTGAAGGCACTGCTCTTGAGCTCGATTCCAGCCATGCCGACGTCATACCCGGCACGCGTACCGCCGTACGGAACGGTTCGGCAGATGCACGCGTCTGGCGCAGCAACGGCGAGGCCCGCGTACGTCCGATCGCTGCTCAGGTGTCGAGGGCCGGCCGCACCTCGAATCCGCCGTCGCGGTGGCGCGACATCTTCGACGCGACCGCCTCCCGCCGCCGGCGCTTCCTCCGGCACCCGGGCATCACTGCAGACTGGCACCCTGGGAGCGGAGTTGCCGCTGGACCGCGCTCGCCGGGATGTCCTGGGGGCGCTTCCCCTGGGCTGCCGCGAGGGCCGCGCAGACACCCGCCGCCTGCCCGGTGGCCATCGAGATCGGCATGACGCGGTACGAGGAGTGGGCCACGTGGTCGCCGGAGATGCAGCGGCCGGCGACCAGGACCCGGTCCACGTCACGCGGGAAGAGGCAGCGCAGGGGGATGTCGTAGGACTGGCCGCGCGGGAGTCGTTTGAGCGTGGTGCCGCGACCGCTCGGGTTGTGGATGTCCACCGGGTAGGCGCCGCGGGCGACGACGTCGTCGAACTTGCGGGCCGTCAGCACATCCTCGCCGGTCAGCTGGTACTCGCCCGTGATCCGGCGCGTCTCCCGGACCCCCACCTGGACGCCGCTCTGGACGACGTACGAGTCGGCGAAGCCCGGCACGCGGTCCCGCAGGAAGCGGGCGATCTGCGCCATCTGGCGGTGGGCGGTGAACTCGGCGCGGGTGAGGTCCCAGACGCTGGTGCCGAGCACTTCGGTGACGCGGGTGGAGTTGACCGCGACCTCGCCGGTGTTGGGAGTGGCGAAGAAGAGCATGTCCTCACGCGGCAGGTCCAGTTCCCCGGCGTCGGTGGCGGCGCGGACCAGGTCCCACAGCCCGTGCACGCCCTTCCACTGGTCCGGGTTGGCGCGGGCGTACGCGGAGAATTCCTCGTGGTCGAAGCGGACCATGCGGAACATCAGCGTCATGGGCTGTGTCCAGCCGTCCTCCGGCCGGCCGATGTCGTACGCGGCCCCGGCCGCCGCGGCGATGTCGCCGTCGCCGGTGCAGTCGATGATCACGTCGGCGTCGATGACGACCGGCCCCGACTTGGTCTCGAACACCGCCCGTGCCCGGTCGGGCAGGTTGAGGACGTCGGAGGCGAAGGCGTGCAGCAGCGTACGGACCTCATGGGTCTCCAGCAGCTCGTACACCACCAGTTTGAACAGTTCCGCGTCGAACGGCACCGTGTAGCCGGTCTCGAGCGAGGGGCGGATCGCCGCTCCCGCGCGCACCAGCTGTTCGAGCAGCACCCACAGCACGCCGCCGACGACGGGCTCGCCCTCGCCGTGATCGGGCGGCAGGAGGCGTGCCGAGTCGCCGGTGACGGCCTGCTTGACCTCGTTGTGGAAGCTCATCAACGGCATGACCAGCGCCGCGGTGGCGTTGCCGCCGAGGAATCCGTACCGCTCGACGAGGACCACCTCGGCGCCCGCGTTCGCGGCGCCGAGGGCCGCTCCGATACCGGCCGGTCCGCCGCCGATCACCAGCACCTGGGTGGAACCCGCGTGAAGGGCCTGCCGCGGGGGGAGCTCCACGCTGCGGGGGACGCGGGGCGGCATCAGGTACGACACGGTTCCTCCCTGGGGATCGTGGCCGGCGGCGGCTCAGCCGGTCGCGGACGCGGCCGTCGGCACGGTGCTGTCGATGAGGGGGCGGGGCGCGGTGCGGTCCAGGTAGCCGAGGAGCCGGTCGGCGGTCTGGGCGGCCCGCAGCCGCATCGACGCCGTCCGGGCCGCCGTGTGCGCCGCGCGGGCGGGCCGCTCGTCCCACAGGCGGTCCACTTCGGCCAGGAGCAGTCCCGCGGTCTCCCTGACCACACCGCGCAAGGCGGGCGCGCCGATCTGCTGGGCGAAGTCGAAGACCTTTCCCGCGTAGGGCAGCGGCAGCAGGGGGATCCCCGCGAGCGCGGCGAAGATCAGGAAGTGCAGCCGCATGCCGATGGCCAGGTCCAGTTCCTTGACGATGTCGAGGACCTGCTGGGGGCGGTAGTTGCCGTGCAGCACCGTACAGCGGTCCGCGTCGGCCATCCGGGACACCACCGCGTGCGCGTGCCGCATGTCGTCGCGCTCCATCGGTACGAAGACGACATGGGCGTCCAGCCGGTGGACGAGGAAGTCACCCACATTGGCGAGGAGCTGGTGGTAACCCTCTTCGTCGAGGTGCTCGGCCGCGCGGCCGGGCTCCCGCACGCTCATCCCGACCAGCCGCACTCCGCGCGGTACGGCCTCGGCCCGCAGGAGCTCTGCACCGCCGTCCCCGGGCTCGAGCAGGAGAGCCGGGTCGGCGGTGACCGAGACGGGGCGGGTCAGCCCGGCCTCTTCCAGCACCAGCTTCGACTCCTCGTCGCGGACCGTCACCTCGGCCGCGTCGGAGAGCGTCGCCCGGATCCACGCGCAGTCCGCCTCGTCGGTGAGCGGCCCGGCGCCCACGGCGTAGGTGAAGACGGGAACGCCGAGGTCCTGGGCGGTGCGGACCAGCCGCAGGTAGCGGCGCGCCTCGGTGTTGTAGAGGATCCCGCCGCCGCCGAGCACGAGTACGCTCAGCCGGCGCAGGTGCTCGGAGATCCGCTCCCTGCACACGCCCTCCCAGCCGACCACCTCGACGTCCGGATGGGCGGTGCGGCTGTGGTCGGGGTTGCGGGAGAAGAGGACGACGTGTGCGTCCGGACGCTGGGCCCGGATGCGGCCGAGCATGGCGGTGAGGATCGCCTCGTCGCCCACATTCCGCCCGCCGTAGGAGCCCAGCACCCCTACGGTCACGCTGCTTCGGTCTGCCATGATCGGCCCCTCGCGAGTTCCGCCCTTTTGTGCACTCCTACACCAGTTCACCGCATGGGGAAATTTACGCCTCTCGAAAGCGCGGGGACGGCGACCGCGCGGCGACCGGGCGGCGGGTCCCTCACCGGTCGGGGTCGGAGGCGCTGATCTCGGACAGGGCCGAGTCGGTGTCGCGTTCGACGGCGAGGTCGCCCAGGGAGACGATGCCGACGGGCCGGCCTTCTTCGACGACGGGCAGTCGGCGTACGGCGTGCCGGCGCATCAGCCGCACGGCCTGCTGGACGTCGTCGTCCGGTGTGACGTGGACCAGGTCGTCGCTGCAGGCGTCGGCGACGCTGTGGTCCTCGACGTTGCCCCCTCGGCACAGTACGCGCACCACCAGATCGCGGTCGGTCACCAGGCCGCGCAGGTGGCCCGCCTCGGCCACCAGGACGGCGCCGATGTCCTCGTCGCGCATCAGACGGGCCACCTCCACCACGGAGGTCTGCGGCCCCACGGCCACAGGATCGGCCGTCATGACTTCCCGTACCTTCTGCGCCATCGATACCTCCACACGCCGTGCGGCCGGGCTCGACCGGCCCTGCCGAATCCTGATGGAGTACCACCACGGCGCCGGGCATCACGCCCGCCGGCCGTATTACGCCCCGATGGGCCCCTGATCGGTGGTGTGGGAGCGGGCGAACGCGAGGGAGGTGTGGAAGCACCACTCGACGTCTTCGTCGGGCAGGCCGGCCCAGAGGTGGTCGGCGCCGGGCACCGGCCGGAAGTCCACGTCTGCGCCGGAGTCGCGCAGGGCGGCGGCGAGCTGTTCGCCTTGGGCGAGGGGGATCACGGCGTCGTCGGTGCCGTGGAGGATGAGGAAGGGCGGCGCGTCGGCGGTGACGTGGGTGACCGGGCTGGCCGTGCGGGCGCGGTCGGGTGCGTCGGCGATCGCCGCTCCGATGAGCAGGGCTTCGGGGGTGCTCGGGTCGGCCGGGTCGTACGCGCCGGGCGGGTCCTGGCCGGGCAGGGTGGTGAGGTCGGCAGGCCCGTACCAGACGACGCAGCCGCTGACCGGGGCGGTGAGCGCGAGCAGGGCGGCGAGGTGGGCGCCCGCGGATTCGCCCCAGGTCACGATCCGGCGGGTGTCCAGGGCGAGTTCGGCGGCGCGGGCGTCGAGCCAGGCGAGGGCGGCGGTGACGTCGTCGAGCTGGGCGGGGTAGGAGGCCTCGCCGCTGAGCCGGTAGTCGAGGCTGGCGACGGCGAAGCCCGCCCGGGCCAGCCGGGCGAAGGGTGCGGGCTGCCAGTCGCGCATGCGCGGGCTCATCTCCCCGCGCGTTCCGGTACGCCAGGCGCCGCCGTGGAGGTAGACGATGACCGGCAGCGCGCCCTGCGGCTCGTCGGGCAGCCACAGGTCGAGCTCCAGGGGGCGGATGTCGGTGGGCGCGCAGTAGACCGCGCCGCGCAGCAGCCGGACGCCGGGGGCGGGGTGCGCGGCTGCCGGCAGCGGCAGCCGGGTGGGCGCGGGCGGGGCGAGGAGGGCTATCAGGTCGGGTGACAGGGGCACGGTTCCTCCAGGACGGGCGGGGGGGCTCCCGGTGCGCCGGCATCGCGACTGCCCGGCGCATGTACACGGCGGTGCCGTTGCCTCCGTACGTCTCACAGGTCCAGGACGAGACGCGGGCAGGCGGCGCGGGAGACGCAGATGAACATGGTGTCGTGCACGGCCTGCTCGGCGGGGGTGAGCAGGGAGTCGCGGTGGTCCACCGTCCCGTCGAGGACGGTGGTCTCGCAGGTTCCGCAGGTTCCCTCCTGGCAGGAGGACAGCACCTGGACACCGGCTTCCTCGACCGCCCGGAGGACGGTCGTGCCCGGCGGGACGGTCACGGTGACACCGCTCCGGGCGAGTTCGACGTCAAAGGCTTCGTCCGGGCCGTACGGGCCACGGTCCCCGGGCGCGAACCGCTCGATGCGCAGTGCGCCGGCCGGCCATGCGGAACAGCGCTGCTCCACGGCCTTCAGCAGACCTTCGGGGCCGCAGCAGTAGACCAGGGTGGCCGGCCGGGGGGTGCCCAGCAGCCCGTCCAGGTCGAGCGCCCCGTACGCGTCCTGGGGGCGTACGGACACCCTCTCTCCGTACGCCGCCTCCAGGCGCTCCCGGAAGGCCATGGTGCGGCGGCTGCGGCCGCCGTAGGCCAGGCGCCAGTCGGCGCCCCGCCGTTGGGCCTCCTCGACCATGGGCAGGATGGGGGTGATGCCGATGCCGCCCGCGATGAACAGGTAGCGCGGGGACGCCTCCAGGGCGAAGTGGTTGCGCGGTCCGCGCACCCGTACCCCGGCCCCCTCGTGCAGGTGCTCGTGGACCCGTGCCGAGCCGCCCCGGCCCTCCGGCTCGCGCAGGACCGCCACCTGCCAGCGGGAGCGGTCGGCCGGGTCCGAGCAGAGCGAGTACTGGCGTACCAGACCGGGGCCGAGGACCAGGTCGATGTGGGCACCGGGGCGCCACTCGGGCAGCGGGGAGCCGGCGGGGTGCGTGAGCGTGAGCAGGACGACGCCCTCGGCGATGACCTCCTTGCGCGTCAGGGTCAGGGTCAGGGTCAGGTCGGGTTCGGTGGTCACCGTTCCTCCTTGTCCGGACCCGCGCCCGGGCGGTGGCCGTCGGGGTGACCCAGCAGCCAGTCCCACAGCTCCACCGGGTCCTCGAACTCCCGCTCCGCGGTGCAGTGGCAGACGGCCAGCAGCCGGTCGGTGCCCAGTACCCAGTGGATACGGAAGACGCCTTCACCGGTCAGTACGGCGGGGTGCGGCGGGGTCATCGGGCCGTCGCCGTCTGCGCCATGCGGGCGAGGATGCGGCGGGCGGCGAGGCCGCCGGTGTCGATGTTGATGCTCAGCTCCTGGTAGCCGGCCTTCTCGGTGTCCAGGGACTTCTGGAGCACGTTGAGTGCCACGACGTCCTGCATGACGACCGTGTGGTTGTTGGTGTGCAGGAAGTCGGTGACCTCCTGGTCGTCCAGGGCGAAGTCGCGTGCCACGGCCCAGAAGTCGTACGTCGTCCTCTCCGTCGACGGGGTGATGCCGTAGACGACCTCGACGTGGAAGGCGTGCGGGTCGCTGCCGTCCGGACGCGGACCCGGCGCACCGACGGGGGCGACACGCGAGTGGAGCAGGTAGAGGCAGGGGGCGTGGTACTCGATGTCCTGCCACCGGGTGATCCGGCCCTCGATGCCGGTGGACTTGGCGTAGAACGGCGGGCACTCGGCGTCGTCCATATGACGGCTGACGTAGACGGTGCCGGCCTGGTCGTCGACCTCGGTGGTGATCGGGGTCTCGGCGACCTCCGGGGTGCCGATGTAGCCGCCGTGCAGGTAGGTCTCGTGGGACAGGTCCATCAGGTTGTCGACGAGCAGCCCGTAGTCGGCGTCGATCGGCTCCATGCCGGAGACGACGGTGTAGCCGGGCGAGTCCATCCACGGGGCGCGGGGCGGCCGCACGTCCCCAGGCTCACGGTCGCCGATCCACACCCACACGAAGGAGTCCTGCTCGACGACCGGATAGGTCGTCAGGCGGGCGGTGCGCGGGACGCGTTGCTGGCCGGGTACGAAGACGCAGCCGCCGTCCGTGCCGTAGGTGAACCCGTGGTAGCCGCACACCACCCGGTCGCCGTCCAGCCGGCTCGGCGCCTGGGAAAGCGGAAAGCGGCGGTGGACGCACCGGTCGGACATCGCCACCGGCCGGCCGTCCTCGGTCCGGTACAGCAGGATCGGCTCACCCAGCACGGTGCGCCCGAGCAGCTCGCGCCCGACCTCGCGGCCGTAGGCGGCGACGTACCACCGATCGCGTACGAAAGCGGTCATTTTCGTTTCCTTCCGGGAGTGGGGTTCAGTGCGCGGTGGCCGGGGCCGCCGCTGCGGGCTGTGTGTCCTCCGCCGTGGCGGGGCGCAGCAGCAGGAGGAGCGCGGCGGTGGCGACGTAGATCACGCCGACCGCCAGGTAGAGGTTCTGCGGCGTCCAGCCGCTGTCGAGGAGGCCGCCCGCGGCCGTCGGGGCCACGATCGCGCCGATGCGGCCGATCGCGAGGGCGCTGCCGAGCCCGGTCGCCCGGACCCCCGTGCCGTACGTGGCCGGGGTCAGGGCGTACAGCCCGGCCACGGAGCCGTTGGCGAACAGGCCGATCAGCGCGCCGAGGGTGAAGGCGACGCCCAGGGAGGAGGTGGCGGTGACGAAGACCGACAGCAGCACCGCGGTGGCGGTCAAATAGGCCATGAGGACGGAGCGGAGCGCGAAGCGGGCGGCGAGCGCCCCGAGGGCTGCCGAGCCGAAGATGCCGCCGACGTTGAGCAGCGTCCCGCCGGTCAGCCCCTGGCTGCCGGACAGCCCCGCCTCGACCAGCAGGGTCGGCGTCCAGCTGGTGATGAAGTAGAAGCCGGCCATGACGAGGAAGAAGGCCGACCACAGCAGCAGCGTCGAGCGGCGCAGCGCCGGCGAGAGCAACTCCCGGAAACCGGCGCCGATTCCGGCCGGTACGGCGGTGGGCTCGGGCAGGGTCTCCAGCGGCGGCCGGCCCATGCGCCGGGCGAGGGCGTTGATCCTCTCCAGGGCCCGCTTGGGTCTGCGGGAGGCCAGGAAGTCCACGGACTCGGGCAGGAGGAAGAAGGCCGGCGGGACGGCGACGGCGGTGGCCAGGCCGCCGGCCAGGAAGACCGAACGCCAGCCGAACTGGCCGGTCATGGAGACGGCGAGCAGTCCGCCGACGGTGGCGCCGACCGCGTAACCGGCGGAGTTCAGGCTGACGGCGAGGCCCCGCCAACGGCGGGAGGCGTACTCGCCGGCGATGACGTTGCTGCAGGCCAGGACGCCTCCGATGCCGACGCCGGTGAGCACGCGCAGCGCCCCGAGCTGGGCGGGCGACTGGCTGACCGAGGAGAGCAGCATCCCGAGGGCGGCCACGGCCAGGCAGCCGAGGATGACCGGGCGGCGGCCGATCCGGTCGCCCCAGGGGGCGACGAACATCGCGCCCAGGGCCATGCCGACGAGGCCCGCGCTGAGCAGCAGCCCCAGCTCGGAGGAGCTGAGCTGCCAGTCCGCCGACACGGCTTTGCCGGTGAAGGCCATGACGAGGACGTCGAAGCCGTCGAGCATGTTGAGCAGGACGCACACCGCGATCGCGCCCCACTGGAAGCGGCTCATCGGCCCTTCGTCGAGGGCGGCGCGCAGGGAGGGGCCGCTCACCGGTCCCGGTGCGGGGGAAGAGGATGGCACAACCATGGCAGCACTCCGTTGTCGACCGCGTGGTGATCGTCGACACCCTTGGCGCACCAGACAGGGGTGCGGCCCCGGTGGACCGGGGCCCGGCGTCGACCGGGTGCGGACCATCGTGCGGCCGGGCGGACCGCGTCACCAGGGGTCTTTCCGGATGCCGGGAAACGGGTACGGGACAGGGCGTGTCCGTGGGGCGTGGCGGGAGCCGTGGCTCAGGCGGCGGACGGCACGGGGTTCAGAGCGGCGGCGGAACCATGGCGCGGGAGATGGCCCGGGCGCTCGTACAGACCAGCCGGGCCAGCGCGTGCGGGGAGGCGCTGCCGTGACGTACCACCAGCGACACCGCGGCGATCACCGCACCGTCGCCGCCGTGCACCGGTGCGGCGACCGACAGGGCGTCCATCGTGACCTGGCGGTCGCTGACCGCGTACCCGTTGGTCCGCACCTCGGCCAGCATGCGCCGCAGCAGGCGCGGATCGCCGACCGTGCGCGGGGTGTAGCGCTCGAAGGGGCCGGCGAGCACCTGGTCCTGCACCTCGGCGGGAGCGTGCGCCAGCAGGGCGAGCCCGACGCCGGTGGCCGTCAGCGCGAAACGGCCACCGACGCGGGTGAGCACGGGCACCGCACCGGAGCCGGCGATGCGCTCGACGAAGACGACTTCGGTGCCCTCGCGCACCGCCAGCTGCACGTTCTCGCGGGTGATCTGCGAGAGGTCCTCCAGGAACGGCAACGCCCGCTCCCGCAGGCCCTGTCCGCGCGGCGCGAGGGAACCGACCTCCCACAGCCGCAGACCGACGCGGTAGCAGCCTCTGTCACCGCGCTCCAGGGCGCCCCAGGCGATCAGCTCGGCCAGCATCCGGTGCACGGTCGACACCGGCAGCCCGGACCGCCGCGACAGTTCGCTCAGCGTCATCTCCGGGCAGTCGGCGCTGAACGCACCGAGGATCTGCAGCGCGCGGCCCAGCACCGGCCCGGTGCCCGAGGCCGGGCCACGGCGGGCGGTCACCGGACCGGCCTTCGGTGCAGGGTGTTTCACCGGCGCTCCCGTTCTTTTCCGGCCTGCCGTGCTCCACGGTGCTCAACGTTGCCGGTCAGTGTGCAGGACGGCACCGGCCGCGTCGAGGCCCGCGCGCGTGGCACGGTCACGGCCGGCGCCGGCCGCCCTGTGGCGCTCAGCGTCCGGTGGGGCGGCTGCCCCGCACGCTCCACCGCCCGTCGACCCGGGTGAGGCGGATCGGATGGCCGAAGCATGTGCTGACCCGGTCGCTGGTCAGGACGTCGTCGGCCGGCCCGGAGGCCAGACGGCGTCCGTCGCGCAGCAGCATCACATGGGTGGTGCCGGGCGGCAGTTCCTCCAGGTGGTGGGTGACCAGGACCGACGACAGGTGCGGATGGGTACGCCGCAGGGTGTCGAGACGGTCGATGAGCTGCTCCCGGCCGGCGACGTCCAGGCCGGTCGCCGGCTCATCCAGCAGCAGCCGCGGGTTGGGCATGAGTGCCCGCGCGATCAGCGCACGGCTCCTCTCGCCCTGGGACAGGGTCGGCCACCGTGCCCGGTGGCGGTCGCCGAGGCCGAGCAGGCCGATGAGGCGGTCGGCCCGCGCGACCTGCTCCGCCGTCGGGGTGCCGGCGGGGCACCCGTTCGATGGTGTTGGTCAGCCCGGTCAGCACGACGTCCTGGACGCTCAGGGGCGAGCGCGGAGCGTGCCGCGGGTCCACATGGCCGACGTACGACCGCAGGTGGCGCAGGTCGGCCCGGCCGAGCCGGTGGCCGAGGACCTCGACGGTGCCGCGGGTGGGATGTACGAGCGCACCCAGCAGGCTGAGCAGGGTGCTCCTGTCCGGGGCCGGCCTGGTGCAGGCCCGTCAGGGCGCCGGCGTCTTCACATCGCCCAGGAGCCGGCGGAGGACTGGCCCACCCGGCTGCGCCGGGCGGCCCTCACCGACCTCTACGAAGTCCGCATGCTCCTCGAGGTGGAAGCCGCGCAGCTGGCCGCGCAACGCCGCACCGAGGAGGACCTGGCCGCTCTGGACACGGCGATGACCCGGCGCCGCAGCGCCGCGCACGGCAGCGACGCCGAGTTCGTGGACGCCGACATCGCCCTGCACACGGCCGTCGTCTCGGCAGCGCACAACCCCGCACTCACCAGCCTTTTCGAGGAGTTCGTGCCGCTGCTGCGCCAGGGGCTGATCGACCTGGTCGAGCTTCTCGACCTGCGATCCGGCGACCCCAACCACGGCGACGAGGGACACGCCGCCCTGGTGGACGCCATCGCGCGAGGAGACGCCCAAGCGGCCGGGAGCTGTCTGCGGGAAGAGCTGAAGCGGACGCTCGGCCAACTCCACGCCGTCTGACCCGCGTCATAAGAGGGACGAGGGCAGAGGGACGAGGGCCCGGTGGCGCACCGCGCATGCCCTTCGGGCCGGGGCGGCGCATCCTGGGAATATGGTCCGGGCCAATGAGGAGGTCCAGGCACTGCTCCAGGAGTACGCCGACCTCATCGCCATCACCGGAGGCGACGCCTTCAAGGCGCGCGCCTACGAGAAGGCCGCCCGCGCGGTGGGCGGGTACCACGCGGACGTGTCCACGCTGGACGCCAAGCAGCTGCGCGACATCCCCAACGTCGGCAGGTCCATCGCCGAAAAGATCGTCGAGTACCTCGCCTCCGGCCATGTCTCCGCCGTCGAGGAGCGCCGCGAGGCCATCCCCGCCGGGGTCCGCGAGCTGATCACCATCCCCATGCTCGGCCCGAAGAAGGCCATGGTGCTCCACGAAGAGCTGGGCATCTCCTCCGTGGACCAGTTGCTCGACGCCATCCAGCAGGAGCGCCTGCGCGACCTGAAGGGCTTCGGCGAGAAGACCGAGGAGAACATCCTCCACGGCATCCGGCTCATGCAGAAGGCCGGCGACCGCATCCTCCTGGACGCCGCCATGGACACCGCCGAGCAGCTCGTCGCCGAACTGTCCCGCATCACCGGCTGCGCGCGCTGCGGTTACGCCGGGTCGCTGCGCCGTATGCGCGAGACCATCGGCGACATCGACGTCCTGGTGGCGGCGGAGCGGTCGGCGCCGTTCATGGAGGCGCTCGGCAGCCTCCCGTACACCGCCGAGGTCATCGCGCACGGCGAGAAGAAGACGTCCATCCGCACCACCAAGGGCCTGCAGATCGACGTCCGGGTCCTCCCCCCGGACTCCTGGGGCGCCGGGCTCCAGTACTTCACGGGTTCCAAGGCCCACAACATCCGCACCCGCGAGATCGCCGTGCGCCACAAGCTCAAGCTGTCCGAGTACGGCCTCTTCCACGCCAGGAGCGGCAAGAAGATCACCTCGGAGACGGAGGAGGAGATCTACGCCCGCCTCGGTCTGCCGTGGATCCCGCCGACCCTGCGGGAGGACCGGGGCGAGATCGCCGCCGGACTCCGCGACGAACTGCCCGAACTGGTGCAGGAGAGCGACATCAGGGGCGACCTGCACACCCACACCGACCTCACCGACGGTCTCGCCCCGCTGGAGGAGATGGTCGCCGCGGCCGCCGAGCGCGGTTACGCCTACTACGCGGTGACCGACCACGCCCCCGACCTCGCCATGCAGCGCATGACCAAGGAGAAGATCCTCGCCCAGCGTGAGCGGGTGAGGGAACTGGACCGCGCGCACCACGGGATGCGGCTGCTGCACGGCACCGAACTCAACATCGGCCCGGACGGGACGGTCGACTGGCCCGACGACTTCCTGGAGACCTTCGACCTGTGTGTCGCCTCCGTCCACTCCCACTTCAACCAGAGCCGGCAGGCCCTGACTCGCCGCCTCGTCCGCGCCTGCGAGAACCCGCACGTCTCCGTCATCGGCCACCCCACCACCCGGCTGCTCGGCAAACGGCCCGGCATCGACGCCGACTTCGACGCCGTCTTCGAGGCCTGCGCCCGCACCGGCGCGGCCCTGGAGATCAACGCCCACCCCAACCGCCTGGACCTGTGCGACGACGACATCCTGCGGGCCAAGCGGTACGGCGTGAAGTTCGCCGTGAACTCCGACGCCCACGCGGTGACCCATCTGCCGTACATGCGCTACGGGGTGGGCACGGCGCAGCGCGGCTGGCTCACCAGGGACGACGTCATCAACACCTGGCCGCTGGCCAGGCTGCGCCGCTTCCTGCGCAAGGACCTCACCGTGTCGTCAGGCCACTGACCGCCCGGTCACCCGGGTCGCCCGGGTCACGGTCGGGGGCTGCCGCCCTCGGGCGGCACAAGCGCGCGGTCCCGCCAGGCGCGCTCCCACTGGCGGGTCAGCGCCGGGTAGACGATCAGGTAACGGAACGGTGCGATGAGGGCCATGTACAGCCGTCCGAACCGGCCGTTGGGCTTGACCAGGACCGCCATCCGCAGTTCGTGGTCGCCGTCGCCGTCGCGCACCCACCCCAGGTGCATGAGGGTGTGGCAGGTCTTGTTCGCCAGTTCGCGGACGGACTCGTCGGCGAGCTCGTACACGGGGGTGAAGGGGCTCTTGCCGGAGTCGGAGCCGTCCGCGGTCTCGTCCACGGTCTCGCGGAGGTCGCGCGGGAGGCGGTCGCGCAGCGACTGGACCCGGGCATCCAGGCCCGCCGTCTGCTTGTCCCATCCGAACAGGGCGCCGAGCTTCCAGCGCAGCGCGAACAGGAACCGGACGGGAGGGGTCTGCTTGGCGAATCCGCCGCCCGTCCGCATCGCGTCGAGCATCAGGGGGAAGTCGTCCGGCCCGGCGCCGGGGGTGCGGAAGGACCACACATCCTCGGTCCGGAAGTCCGGGGTGAGGGCGTGGATCCGCCATGGCTGACCGGTGTGCGCCGTGCGAGGAAGTTTCATGGCTGCTGCCGCCTTTTCCGCCTGGGGACGCCGCTTGCCATCCCGCGTTATACGCTTGCGTACAAGTCGAGGCTAGACCCACATATACGGTTGCGTATATCGGTCGATGAGTGAGGTGGGACACATCGTGGGCGCTGCTCGCACACCGCGCGACAGATGGGTGGAGGAAGGGCTGCGGGTGCTCGCCGACGGCGGTCCGGACGCCGTCAGGGTCGAGGCGCTGGCGAAGCGGCTCGGCGTCACCAAGGGCGGGTTCTACGGGTACTTCGCCGACCGGGACGCGCTACTGGAGGCGATGCTGGACGCCTGGGAGCGGGAGAGCACCGACGAGGTGATCGACCGGGTCGAGGGCGAGGGCGGCGACCCGAGGACCAAGGCCCGGCGTGCGGGCATGCTCACCTTCTCCAGCGGCCGGCTGCTCCCCATCGACCTCGCCGTCCGTGACTGGGCCCGGCGCGACGACGCGGTCGCCGAGCGCCTGCGGCGGGTGGACAACCGGCGTATGGCCCTGTTGCGCGAGATGATCGGCACCTTCTGCTCCGACCCCGACGAGGTCGAGGCCCGCAGCCTGATCGCGTTCTGTGTGGCCATCGGACACCGCTCCCTCGCCGCCGACCACGAGGGCCTCAGCCGGGCCGAGGTCCTCGCCCGCGCCGGCGACCTGATCCTCGACCGGTAGGCCAGGTCTCGTAGGCGGGGCGGTGCTCACCGGGGCTCCGTGGTCCTCAGACCTCGAGCGCCCGGGTGCCGGGGATCAGGAACCGGTCGGCGGTCTCGTACAGGGCCCGTACCGTGGCCTTCTCGCCGGCGACGGTCTGTTCCGGGCGGGCACACTCCAGGAAGGCCAGTCGGGTCCTCTCGTACTGCTCGACGTCGAGTGTGCGCCAGCCGTGGGACCGCGCGTCCGCCACGGCGTAGTCCGTCCAGAGCAGGAACGGCAGGCTCTGCTCGGGCGGCAGGTCGCTCTCGTCGCCCGCCCGGGGGCCGTCGTCCCGCAGGTCGAGATCGAGCCCCGGCAGCGTGACGACCGGGAGGGTGGCGTGGTGCGCGCCGGCCGCGAAGAGCTTGTGGAAGCCGAGCAGATATCCGCGGATCAGCGAGTACTCGTGGTCCACGTACGTGACGACGGGGAAGAGCCGGTCCTGTCCGCCGAGACGGACAGGAATCTTGACCAGCGTCTCGGTGAAGTCGACGGACCGGTCCGCGCAGACCGAGGAACGCACCCGGGACACGGTCACGAGGAACCGGGAAACGGCTGCCAGCTGGCGGGTGACCAGGTCCGGCACACCGTGCTGCGCGAGAGGGCGGAAGTCGACCGGCGCAGCGCTGTCGAGCAGAGCCGTCCGGGACGCGCACGCGAAGGAGTTGGGCAGGACGAGCGACATGCGGGGACCTTTCTCAGGCGGTGGGCCGGGCCGTCATGGCGGACAGTCCGAACGGCAGGCCCTGGTTCTCCAGGAACGCGCGGTCGCGCACGGCGTGGAACGTCTCGCGTGTGCCCTCGGCGTGGTGCGGCGAGCCCGTCCGCGCGAGGAACTCCCGCGAGGAGGGCAGCAGGGTGAGGCCGTGCGCGGCGGCGACGTCCCGTACGGCGCGCAGGCACGCTTCGGCGATGCGGCGCCGGGCGTCACCCGTGAGGGACGGGTGGTCGGGGGTGTGCTCGGTGAGCAGTCCGGGCGCGTCCGGCCGGAGGCCGGCGGCCTCGAGGAGACGGCGGGCGGCGCGGGCAGCTTTCGCCAGGTTCTCCTCGGGCGCGGCGGCGCCGGCCTTCGCCAGGTAGTACGTCACCGGCTGAGCGAGCCACGGCAGTACGTCGGCGGGGCGCGCGGTGGTGTCCTCGCGTGCCTCGAGCCGGTGCCGTACACCCAGCGGATCCCAGACGAACGGCTGGGTGGCCATGCTGGTGACGTATCCGGCGTGGCGTACGCGGAGGAACTTCTCCTCCAGCGTGAGCGCCGCCGTGCAGGTGATCGTGTACCGGTCCGCCAGTTCCTGCAGGACCGGCGCGAGCTGCTTGCGGGCCAGGGCGGCGTCCTCGGGCGCCGCCACGACCGGTATCAGGTCGAGGTCCGACAGGACGCGCCCGCCGGCGATCCGGGCCTCGCCACGGGAGAGGGAACCCGACAGCGCGACGGACGCGGCGGTCACGGTCCGGCAGACGGACGTCAGATGGGGCCGCAGGTTCTCCAGGTCCGTCGCCCTCATGACCGCCCGCTTCCGGTCGCGGTCGCGGTTCCTGCTCCCGTCCCGGTTCCCGTTCCCGTGACGGCGGTGTAGTCGGCGTCACCGCCGTGGGCCGACAGAGCGCGGGTGAAGGAGTCGTGGACCAGGTCGAGCAGGGGGTGTGGCGGGGGGAGGACGTCGTGGGCGTATCGCAGGTCCTTGACCATGTGGCGCAGGGCGAAGTCGGGGTCGTCGAACCGGGATTCGACCATCCGGTCGAGCTTGCTCGCGCAGACCGGGGCCATCCAGCCGTCGCTCGACAGGATGCGGGCGGCCACGTCGAAGTCGTCGTCGAGGACCGTGCGGAGGGTGGGCACGAACGCGGTGAGGGAGTGCAGCAGCGCCGCTCCCCAGGCGTTGTAGACCAGTTTGAAGCGTGTGGGGTGCCCGGCCGAGCCGAAGCTGTAGCGCTGCCGCGTGAAAGCGTTCAGCACTGTCTCCACGCGCGCGTCGTACGCGCTCTGGTGGACGAAGGCGGACAGGGTGCCGTCGGCCGCTCCGGAGCGGCTGCCGGTGACCGGGCATTCGACGGCCACGCCGCCGGATTCGCGTATGTGCCCGTGCCACGCGTCGATCCATGACGGGCTCAGGGTGGACATCTCGATGCAGGCGGAGTGTCCCCGGGCGACGGCTTCCGTCACGTGCGGCGAGGTCCAGAAGTCCCGGCTCGCGTCGTCGTCCTCGAAACAGCCGAGAATGGCGTCGGGGCGTTCCAGTTCCGCCGCCCGGACGAGCCGGACCTCCGGATACGGAGGTGAGGTGAGGTGCCGGCTCATCAGGGAGACGGACAGTTCCTCTCGCCGCAGAAGGTGCGGAAGGATTCCGCGGGTCATCAGGCCGTATCCCACGACGAGAACGTCAAGCATGGTGCGTCACCGCTTTCCCGTGTTGCCGGCCGGACCGGAGGATGTCCGCTCCGCGGACCAGTGCCGAGAGCGCTGTGCGCAGCAGGTCTTCCGGCAGCGCGAAATTCAGTCGGAGGTGTCCCGGGGCCGCGAACTCCGACCCGTCGGACATGGCGAGACCGACCCGGTCCCTGAAGAAGGCGGCCGGTTCGTCCGGTCCGAGCCCGCGCCAGTCGAGCCACGCCAGGTAGGTGGCCTCGGCGGGAAAGTGGCGGACGTCGGGCAGGTGACGGGCCACGGTGTCGGCGACGAGCGCGTTGTTGCGGACGAGCCGGGCGCGGACGGAGGCGAGCCAGGCGTGGGATTCCGGATGGTCGTACGCGGCACAGAGCGCCGCCACGCCGAGCCGGGAGACGGACCTGACGAAGAAGTCGGCCACCTGCTGCCAGTGTTCGGCGTCCTCGGGCGCCGAGAAGATGAGCTGGGCGCACTTCAGTCCGGAGATGTTCCACCCCTTGGACGCGGAGGTCGCCGTGATGGTGTGGGAGGCCGCGGCCGCGCTGATCGTCGCGTAGGGGATGTGGGGGACCGGGGCCAGGGTCAGCGGCGCATGGACCTCGTCGCTGAACACGCGGGCACCGTGACGGTCGACCAGCCGCGCCAGCCGGCCGAGTTCCTCGGCCGTGAAAACCCGCCCGGTGGGATTGTTCGGATTGCAGAGCACCACCAGGCGCGCACCCCGCTCGAGAGCCCGCTCGATTCCCTCCAGATCCATATGGTGGCCCGTATCGCCGGTCCTCGACGGAACCTGCACCACACGGTGCCCGAATAAGGAAGGAACGGTGAGCAGTGGCGCATATGCGGGTGTCGGGACAATTACCTCGGAACCGGCCGGGAGGAAGTGATGGAGAACCGCGCCGTATCCGGTGACGACATCACTGACGAATCCAATGGAATTTTCAGGTACGGACCAGTCGTATCCGTTCTTCATCCAGCGTACGACGGATTCGCGCGCCAGGCCGATACTGACGGGGTCGTTGTAGCCGAGCGTTTCGGCTCCCATTTCCCGTTTCAATGCATCATGAATCGGCCTGGCCACGCCGTAGGACATCTCGGCCACCCACGCGCCTATCGCGCCCGGATATTTCGCTGCCAGAAGTGACGTCGGACCGACACGTGACCGGATACCGGGCGGCGGAATCGCTTCTTCGATGGACAGTGGGTGGTCTGAATTCATGTCACCTTACGCCTGTGGATCCGTACCGATGATGGAATCGCGCTTGTCGAACCAGGTGAGGGAATCCCTGATGCCCTCTTCGAGGGAGTGGCGCGGGCGCCAGTCGAGCAGTTCGGCGGCCCGTTCGCCGCGGGAGAAGGCGCCGGCGCTGTCGCCGGGACGGCGCCCGGTCTCCACCGACGGCAGCGGCGCCCCCGTCACGGTCGCGAAGGCGTCGAGGAGCTCCCGTACGGTGGTGCCGGTGCCCGTGCCCAGATTGATGACCCGGTAGGTCGTACGGGGCTCGGACGGGAACAGCGAGTCGAAGCGGCGCAGCGCCTGGACGTGCGCCCGCGCGAGGTCCCACACGTGGATGTAGTCGCGGATGCCGGACCCGTCCCGGGTGGGCCAGTCGACGCCGGTGATCTGGAACGTCTCGCCCAGCCGGTGCGCCTCGATCATCTTGCCGAGCGCGTGCGTGGGCCGGCGTACCTGGAGTCCCGTGCGCATCTTCGGATCGGCGCCGATGGGGTTGAAGTACCGCAGGGAGACGATGTTCATCTCCCCGGTCGAGCTGATGTCCTCGAGC
Source organism: Streptomyces sp. CB03238 (assembly GCF_002099185.1). Classification (NCBI taxonomy): domain Bacteria; kingdom Bacillati; phylum Actinomycetota; class Actinomycetes; order Kitasatosporales; family Streptomycetaceae; genus Streptomyces; species Streptomyces sp. CB03238. The sequence goes on from NZ_NBCN01000014.1 coordinate 82,244, forward strand.
GCCGTCTCGAACAGGGCCTTCGTGCGGGCGTAGGGGCTCAGCGGGGCGAGCGCCGAGTCCTCGTCGACCGCGAAGTCCGTGCCCGTGGCGTAGATGGAGGCGGAGGAGCTGAAGATGAGCCGGTGGCAGCCGTTGCGGGCGAGGTGTCCGAGGAACGTGATCCCCTTGGCCACGTTCTCCGTGTAGTAGCGCAGCGGCTGGGCGACGGATTCGGGTACGACGATGAGTGCGGCGCAGTCGACGACGGCCTCGATGTCCGGATGGGCGGCGAAGATCTCATCGATGAGATTTCCGTCCGCGATGTCCCCCTCGAAGAATACCCGGCCGGCCGTGAATTCCTTCCGCCCGGTCACCAGATTGTCGAGAATGACGGGCTCGATGCCTTCGTCGAGGCAGGCGGAGGCGACGGTGCTGCCGATGAAGCCGGCACCACCGGCGATAAGGACCTTCATGAGCGCTCCCTATTGTCCGCGCGGGGTTGTCCGGGTGTGGACCGATTCTTCCCCGTCCAGGATTTTTGCAACAGTGTAGCGGACGCACTTTCCGCTTCATGGACGGTCGGGACAGGGACGCTTTTGGGCTCGTACAGACACCACACCATGGTTGGTTGCCAGATGTGCTTGACGTCGAGTTCGCTGTTCTCCTGGACGATGTCGAGCGATCCTATGCAGCCGTCCACGAGCCCTTCCACGGCCCATTGGACGGCGATCGGTTTGGCATTGACGTAGCGGGGCACGGCATGCGGTACGAATTTACGTGCGAAGGCCGCCGTGGCCGGGTGTATGGCGATGGAATCCACGGTGTCCAGGGAGGTGGCGCGGGCCCGGTTCACCGCGACGCACATGGGTTTGGTCGGGCTCTCCCAGGTGGCCACCAGACGTATCCGGTCGTAGTTCCGGAAGTGCATGTCCACCCAGCTGTCCACCAGGGTGTGTTCGTCACGCTCCACGAACCCGGCCGCGACGAGCACCAGCACGCCCTCGGACAGGCCCAGGTCCATGGCCGCGTTGAAGGAGTCTGCGAGCAGGACCCGGCCGAAATGGCGGGCCGCCTCCGCGTGCGCGTCCGTACCGGCGGGGCCGAGCGTGGCCACGGTCCCCGTCCGGATGTCCGGCGGATTTCCCCCGAGCGGACTCGGCATGTTCTTTCCCCCCGTATGTGCTGCTGGTTCTCCACCCGCCGGCCCTCCGGCCGGCGGGCATGGCCCCCGGTGAACGCTCCGGCTCATGTCACCGGGCTGTCCGGCCGCAGGATCCGCAGGGCCAGGCCCCGCGTCTCCTCGGCCGCCGCGAGGCCGATCCGGCCGGTCTCCACCTCGTGGCGGGCCGCGGAGCCGATGCCCGGCCAGTCGTCGGGCAGGAGGTGCCCGGCCGACACGATGTGGGCGACGGCACAGGAGGGGGCGCGGGTGCCGGCTCGGGCGCGGGAGTCGGCGTCGTACGCCGCCACGAGGTGGGCGAACCAGTCGAGGTACGTACCCATCAGGCTGCGGGCGACCTGGTTGACCGCGGGGTCCTCCACCGCGTCCGGGCCCGGGTCGCCCGCGTCCTGGGCGAGCGCGGTGCGGATCACCTCGAAGAGGTGGGCCTCGATCCGTTCCATGACCGCTTCGGGACGGCGCGCGAGGGCGTCCTCGCTCCACCAGTCGGGGAGTTGGGCACCCTCGTCGTAGGAACGCAGGGCGGCGAGCAGTTCAGCGGCGAGGGTCGCGGCGGTGGAGCGCTCCGCGTCGAACAGGAGAAGACGGGTGGCCGAGGTCAGTTCGGCGACGTGCCGGGCCGGCGAGGCCGACATGCAGTAGGCCAGGACCGCGTGGACGGCCCCCGGCACGTCTCCCGCCGCCTCCAGCGCCCGCCTGGTGTACGTCTCGGCGGTGAGGTCCCTGGGCAGCGGGCGTGCCAGGAGGTACCGCACGTCGAACCCGGCGTCCTCCAGGCGCAGGTCGGAGAGGGTCGCCTCGGGACGGTGCCCCGGGTAGTCGAGGACGAGGAGGACGGGCCGCGTGTCCGGCGTGGCCGTCGCCGTAGTGCCCTTGGTCGTCCGAGGGCTCGGAAGGTGCGCCATGAGCTGTTCCTGAAGTGTGGGTGGGGGGTTGGGTGGGGCCGGGCGGTGAGGAGGGGGTACGCGGCCGCTACCGGCCGGGGCCGGGCCGGGAGGTCCGCAGCAGGGTGGCGACATCGATGCCGGCCGGGTTCTCGGAGACCAGGGCCACCATCCGGGTGAACGTCTCCATGAAGGCCTCGGCGCGCTCGCTGGGCCACACCTCGCGCTCGTACTGGAAGAGCACGGTGGCGCCCACGGCGTCCTGGCCCGGGTCGTGCAGGTCGTGCACGTCCACCCGTACGGTCACGCCCGCCCGCAGGGCCAGCCGCGCATCGGCGACCGCGGGCTCGACGTCCACGCCGTGCAGCGGAAGGGGCGAGCCGTCCTCGGCGTCGACCGCCAGGTACAGCCAGGGGCGCCAGCGCTGCTCGAGGTCCCTGTTGAACTGGAGGTGCTCCAGCAGCAGCGGCAGCGGCACGGAGTGCGTGAGGCCCGAGGCGACGGACTGCTTCGCCGAGCGGACCACGTCGCCGACGGTCAGCTGTGTGTTGATGCGGAAGCGGTGGATGACCGAGGTCGCGAACCAGTCGACGTCGTCCTCCCAGCCCGCGGGCCTGCCGGACGTCGGGCTCACCATGCCCGGCACGGTGTGGCCCGCGTCGTCGAGGACGGCCAGCGCCAGGGCCGCGACGAACCCGCAGAACAGCGTCGCCGACTCGGCCGCGCATGTCTCGCGCAGCCGCCGCACGGTGGCGGCGGACAGCCGGCCGTGCACCTGGGCCGCGGTCGTCGGCCACACGTCAGGATCCCGCATGCCCGTGAGCCGGACCTCAGGCAGCGCCTCCAGCGGGTCGAGCCGGCTCCGCCAGTGGGCCAGCCGCTCCTCCAGTGCGGCGTGGTGCCGGCGCTTCTCCTCCTCCGCCCAGCAGCGCGGCGGGAGTTGCGGCAGTGCGGCATCGTGCGGTGCGCCTGTGACGCGGGCGTTGTACAGAGCCGCCAGATCCCGGAGCAGGATCGCGAAGGAGTCCCCGTCGCACACCAGGTGCTCGGCGGTGACCACGACCGTGGCCGCGTCCTCGCCGGTGACGAGCACCAGGACCCGCACCTTCGCCTCGGTGGCCAGGTCGAACAGGGCCGTCCGCTCGGCCGTCACCTCGTCCTCCACCTCCGCCTCGGAGGGCAGTCGCCGTACCCGGAACAGGCGGGAGAGGTCCAGCTGGTGGGCATCGAGCCGGTACGCCCGGTGCCGGCCGTGCCGGAGGTCGAGCTCGAAGACCGTACGCAGCGCCTCGTGCCGTCCGACGAGCGCGTGGCACGCGGCTTCGAGGCCGGCCGGGTCCAGAGGCCCGTGGATCCGGAACGACGTGGAGACATGGTGCGGGATGCGCGCCCCGACGGAATCGGCGTCCCGCTGCAGCCTGCGGAGCTGACCGTACGACAGCGGTACGGGCCGGCGGCCCGGAGCGTGCTCCGGGGACGACTCGACGTATCCGCCGGTGGCGCGCGTGTCATGGACGTCCAGTGGGTCACCGGTGGCCGGTGTCGATGCCGCGGCGGCGTCGCGCAGGCGCGCGTCGATCCGCGCGGCCAGGTCGGCGAAGTCGGCGGCACCGAAGACGTCCTGGATGTCGACGGCACCGTCCCCGGGCAGCGCCTTCACCAGGCGCATCACCAGACGCCCGGCCCGCACGGAGTCCCCGCCCAGGGCGAAGAAGTTGTCCGACGCGTGGACCGGATGGTGCCCCAGTACGTCCGCGGCCTGGGCGCGGACCAGGTCCTGGACGGCGGTCGCGTCAAGGGTGCCGGGACGCGGTCGTTCTGCGTTCACGTGCGTGTCCTTAGGGTTGGTCCGGCCAGTCGGCGCGGCGCAGCTTCCGGGAAACGGTCGCCGCGCACAGGGGGATCACAAGAACCAGGCAGAGGAGCCCGATCGCGGTGTGGTGCGAGAGGTGCCCCAGCAGCAGCCCGGCCGCGGCACTTCCGAGCGGACCCCCTACGGCGAGGACGGTGAAGCTGCCGGAGATGACCCGCCCACGGACGGCGTCGTCCACCTGCTGGAAGACGATGACGTCGATCAGTACGTACAGGGCCGGCTTCCCCAGCGAGATGAGGAAGAGCAGGCAGAACACGCTTATCGGGGAGGCGGGGAGCAGCAGGGCGGCCGTCACCAGCAGGGAGGTCCACACGACACCGAGCAGGAGCACACCCGGGCGGAACCGGCGGTGCAGCCGGGTCACCAGAGCCGCGCCGGTGAGGTAGCCGATGGCCTCACCCGACAATGCCAGGCCGATGGTGCGTGCGTCGACGCCCTGCCGCTGGAAGTGGTTGATGAGTATCAGGTTGAGTGCGGCGAAGATGAAGTTCTCGATCGTCATCAGCCCCGTGACGGCGCGCAGGACCGCGTCCCTCCAGACGATCCGGGGGCCGACCGTCGCGCCCTTGAACAGGACGGACGGCTTGAGCGGGCCTGGCTGCTGCCCGGTCGCCGGCAGCCGGGTCAGGAAGGCGGAGCCCATCGACGCCACGTAGCAGGCCAGCACGGCGACGAAGGGCTGGACCGGTCCCGCCGCGAACAGGAGCCCGGCCAGCGGCGGCCCGGCGAGCATGGCGATGTTCACCCGTACTTCGTCCTGGCTCAGGGCCTGGCGCAGTTGCTCGGGCGGCACGATGGAGCGCAGCGCCAGGCGCCGTACGGGCATGCCGATCGCACCGGAGACGCCGAGCACGGCCGCCGCCGCGAACAGCCCGGCGACGCTCGCTGCGCCCGTGGCCACGGCGACGAGGACGGCCGCGGTCGCCAGTGTTCTCAGCGCCTCGGAGGACAGCAGGAGGTTGCGCCGGCTGAACCGGTCCGCGAGCGCACCGGCCGGTATGCCGAGCAGGACGGCCGTGGCGGACTGGGTCGCCGCGAGCAGTCCCGCCTGCAGGGGCGACCCGGTCAGGGACAGTGCCAGGAGGGGATACACCAGGAGGGACATCGACGTGCCGATGGCACCGACGGTGGTGCCCAGCCAGTAGCTCTGGAACCTCCAGTTGCGGCGGAGGGGAACGAGAGCGGGTGGTGGGGTCGCGAGGTCGGTCATGGTCGATGGCCTGCCCTCGGGAGCCGGGGAACGAGCAAGACGAACAGCCCCTTCCGGGCGGGTGGTTGACAGGACGCGTCCCCAACGCCGCGCGCGCCCGGGGCGGCGGGCACGGTGGGCGCGGTGTGTGTGTCGGTGGAATGCGTTCAACGAGGCATTCGCCGACCCATTCGCCGAAGCTTTCGCCGGCCGGGCAGGCAGGCAGGCGCTCCGGACTCGGATGGTTCCGGTCTCAGATCACGGTGAGCAGGTGCGTCGCGAGATGCGCCGGTGGCGTGTACTGATGGGTCGTGCCATGTCGAAATGCCTCCTTCAGGGATCTCCACGTCCCCTAAGCGGTCGGAAAGAAAGGCGGCAGGTCAGTTCCTGACTGTCAGGCGGAGCCTGAGTCACAGTGGCGGGACCGTGCCGGATTCGCACCGGCTTCCTGGGCCCTGCCGCCCCGGTGAAGTTGTGTGTTCGCTCGACGCAGTCCAAAGACCGTGAACCCGAAGGGAGTTGGCGGCGATGGAGCGTCACCCTACACGGGTGGAGGCCGCGTCAATCGGCTTGCCGTACCCCTGGGGCGGCAAGCCTGCGCGAGCGATGCCAATGCGGCGTCTTCATCGTCGTTTCCCCCGAAACGGTGGTGTGTACGTGCGGAGCGGTCCTGGTCGACCGATGGTCGGTCGGTCCGGTCGGGACGTGCGACCGCTGTCGGCGCCTCCAGCACGAGCCCGGCGCTGATCGAAAACGTTGCACACTCCCGCCGGATTGTAAAGCGCATGTGACGTCGCTCGCTCAAAGCCCTTGCCACACACGCGTGTTCGAACCATCTGCTAGGGTCCGGCGGGTGTGCCGGGGGCGAGCCGGCCACCATGAACTGTGCGATGCGTACTGCGCGGAGAGCCGGCTGTCATCAGCCGCACCCGCAGGCACACCCGTCGCAGCGCGTTCCTCCGTACCGCCGTCGCTCACGCCCATGGCGAGCCCGACCGGCGTGCGTATCCGTAGCCGCGGACCAGCCGTAGTCGTAGCCGTGTCCCTGTCTCCACCCGCATCCCTGATCCGCCCCGTCATCCAAGGGAGTCCCCCACCATGTCGTCCTTCGTCGAACGCGATGCCGTGGAAGTGGTCGTGGCAGCACAGTGGTTCCGCGTCCTCGGTTCGACGCCCCCGTCACTCGACACCAACTTCTTCGACTCCGGTGGCAATTCGCTGGCCGCTGCACGCCTGACCACGGCACTGTGCAAGGCGTTCCGTACGGACTTCCCGGTGCAGGTCGTGTTCGACGCCCAGACGTTCCGGGGCATCAGCGACTGGATCCGGCGCGGCGTACCGGCGTCGGGCAAGCGGCTCGTGACGCTCAACGAGAAGGGCGCCGGAGCGCCTCTGCTGCTCCTGCCCTCGGGCGGGGGCGGGGTCATCGGTCTGCAGCGCTTCGGCGGGGCGCCGTTCGACCGCCCCGTGTTCGGGCTCCAGGCGCGGGGGCTCGACCCGCGCGACGGCCTGCCCTTCACGGTCCTGGACGAGATGACGGCCGACTTCGTGCGCGTCGTGGAGGAGTCCGCGCTGCCCCGCACCCTGCACCTGGCCGGCTACTGCTCCGGTGGCACCTTCGCCTACGAGCTGGCGCGCGAGCTGCGCGCCCGGGGCTGGAACGTGCTGTCCGTCTCCCTGTTCAACACCTCGCTCTACCGTCGGCCTCTCGTCCTCGAAGAGCTGATCCAGCAGCGCCTGGCGGGCATCGCCGCGGCCACCGGCCTGGAGGTGCCCGCGGGCGAGCTGGACGCCGCCCAGGTCTTCCACGCGCTGAAGGACAGGAGCGAGGACATCCTCGAAGCGGACCTCGCCTCCTTCGAAGCGCGTCTGCGTGTGTACGGATCCCTCTGGACGGCCGTCACCGGCTACCGGCCCCGGCTCCAGGACATCCCGGTGCGTCTGTTCGCCACGCCGGACCGCTACCACCCCGACGACGTGGCGCTGATGGGCGAGGACGACCGCGACTGGTCGGAACTGGGCTTCCGTGACTTCCGCGCGTACGACGTCGAGGTGAGCCACCGCGACATGCTGCGCCACGACCCCACCCTGCACGCCATCGAGCGGTCGCTCGCGGAGCTCGACGCGGCGGCGGACCCGCGGGGCCCCGGCCGCCCCTCCCCCGTGGGCGAGTCCGTACCGTCCGCGGCGACGGCCCTGGCGGACCTGCTCCCCGACCCGGCGGAGGAGGTGGGTCCGGACACGCTCCTGGCCCTGGGCCACGGGGAGGAGCTGACGGACACGGACACCGACACCGTGCCCGTCCACGTACGCGTCACCGAGTGGATGCGGACCCACCCCGAGCGCGTGGCCGTGAGCAGCGGTGGCGCGTCGGTCACCTACGGGCAGCTCGACTCCTGGGCGACCCACGTCGCCACCGGACTGGCCGCGGCCGGCGTCACGCGCGGACACCGTGTCGGCGTCCTGGCCGAGCCCTCCCTGGCGATGGTCGCCGCCGTGCTCGGCACACTGCGCTGCGGCGCCGCCTACGTGCCCGTGGACACCGCCCACCCCGACGCGCGCATCGGCTCCGTCCTGACGGACGGCGGTGTCACCGCCCTGGCCGTGACACCGCTGACGGCGTCCCGCGCCGTCGCGCCCGGTCTGCCGCGGGTGCTGGTGCGGGGCAGCTGGACGGAGGAGGACCAGCTCAACCGGCCCGACGAGCCGCGGGCGACGCCCGCGTCGTACGAGGACGCGGGACCCGAGGACACCGCCTACCTCATCTACACCTCCGGCAGCACGGGCGAGCCGAAGGGCGTCCTGGTCGGTCACCGTGAGCTCGCCGCCTCGACCTCGGCCCGCCGCACGGTGTACCCGGGCGAGCCGGTGTTCCTCCTCGTGTCACCGCTCGCCTTCGACTCCTCCGTCGCGGGGATCTGGGGCACCCTCACGGCCGGCGGCCACCTGGTGGTCGCCACCTCGGAAGAGGTACGCGACCCCGGCCTGCTGGTCCGGCTCGTCGCCCGGCACGGCGTCACCCACCTGCTGTGCGTACCGTCCCTGTATGCCGTCCTGCTCGACGCGGCCGAGCACCTGGGCCTGGACGCTCTGCGCTCCCTCGGCACGGTCACCGTCGCGGGTGAGCCGCTCCCCCAGTCACTGTTGCACCGTCATTTCGAGCTGCTGTCCGGCACGAAGGTGGCGCTGGTCAACGAGTACGGTCCCACCGAGGCGACCGTCTGGGCCAGCTATGCGCGCTTCGACGCTCCGGGGCCCGTGACCATCGGCCGACCGGTCCCGGGCACCCGGCTGTACGTACTCGACGAGGAACGCCGCCCGGTGCGGGTGGGCGTCACCGGCGAGCTGTACATCGGCGGCGCCGGCGTCACCCACGGCTATCACGGCAGGCCGGAGGCGACCCGGCAGGTCTTCCTCACCGACCCGTTCGCCGACGTCGACGGCGCGCGCATGTACCGGACCGGGGACCTCGTCCGCTGGAACCGCGACGGCACACTCGACTTCGTCGGCCGCCGCGACCACCAGGTCAAGATCCGTGGCCACCGGGTCGAACTCGGCGCCGTGGAGGCCCGGTTGGAGGCCCAGCCGGGCATCCGCGAGGCGGTCGTCGTCCCCAACGACACGGGAACGGGCCTGATCGCCTTCGCCCTCGCCTCCACCACACCGCCTGCGACGGCACCCGCCGAACACCTCGCCGACGAACGAACCCTGCGGACGCGGATGGCCGAACTGCTCCCCGCCGTCATGGTCCCCGAAAGCATCCTGGTCCTGCCGCACTTACCCCGCACGGTCAACGGCAAGGTGGACCGTGCGGCCCTGCTGCGGCTCGGACACGGCGCGTGAGGTGATAGCTCAGCCCTGGGGGCGCGGGTCGAGCCAGAGGGACTCGCCCAGGGCGCAGAGGTCGCCGGAGGCCGTGGCGAGGGCGACGCCCATGTGATGCTTGCGGCCCGATTCGGAGAGCAGCCAGGCGTACGAGACGCACGGCTCGCCCGCGACCACCGGGCGCAGGAGTGTCCCCGTGAGGGAGGCGGTGACCGCGCCCGGTCGCTGGGTGCCGAGCAGGCGGCCCGCCCAGTTGCCGGGGCAGTCCAGGACGCCCCAGACCAGCTCCGGCGGGAGGAGGCCGTCCGGGCCGGCGAGGGCGGGCCCCGGGGTCCAGCCGCAGGCCACGACGGAGCGGCCCGGCACCGGGGCGCAATGCTGGCGCAGGCCGCGTCCGGGCGTACGGAGACCGCAGCCGAAGCAGTCGATCACACCGTCGGGCGGGTCCGCCCGGAACGCCTCGGCCGCCGCCGACGCCTCGTCCCAGGACGGCGCTTCGGGCACGTCGAGCAGCAGCCCGCGAGCGGGCGCCGCCGTCACCAGCGGCCGGCCAGTGTGCCCCAACTCGCAGCCGCCGTCCGCCGTTCCGGCGATCCGCACGGGCGTCCCGACCGGCACGGGACCGCGGAAGTCCACCCGTACGGTCCCGGCCTCCACACGCTGGGCGAGCAGGCCCGCGACGTAGCCCCCGAAGGCCACACCGGGATAGCCGACATACAGCTGCGGCACCACGATCGCGTCACGCGTCGAGTCGGTCGTCGAGTCGGTCGTCGTCATGGTCCACACCTCACCACACCGCCTCGTGCACACCGTGCCGGACGAGCGGGTGACAGTGGTCACAGGCCGCGGTCAGCCGGCCTGTTGCGGACCGGTGAGGACGGCGCGGCGGGCGTGGGCGCGGCCGGTCCTCGCGTACCACTGGGTGGCCAGGGTGACGGCGAGGGCGAGCTCGACCAGGTCGCCGCCGTAGTACATCAGTTGGGCGCCGGTGTGCAGGTCCGCCGTGTCGTACGCGGTGCCGGGAGGCGGAGTGGCGTAGAGGGTCTTGGCGAGTACGGCGTGGGCGGCACCGGCGGCGAGCAGCGTGACACCGCGAAAGGCCGGGCCCCACCGGCGGCGGACCGGATCGACCTGGCAGATGGTGAAGGTGAACAGCACTCCGGCGGCCAGTACGTGCGCCTGCACGGCCAGGTGCCACACGGGGTGATGCTGGGTGGTGGCGAACAGTTCGGTGCGGTGGAGCAGCCACAGGCCGCCGATGTCCAGCAGCGCCGCCACCGGCGGGAACGCGAGCCATCCGGCGGGCCGTGAACGCGCCACTGCCGGCAGACGCCGCCGTACGGGGCCGGCCGGCGTGCTGCGCAGAGCGAGCGTGAGGGGGCGGGCGAGGACCAGCAGCAGGGGTGCCGCCATGCCGACGAGCAGGTGCTGGGCCATGTGCGCGGTGAACGGACCGCCCGGCAGCCCGCCCACCACCGCCCACGCCGGCGCGGCGCTCCCGCCGGTGAAAAACACATCCCGCCACCACGGCCACGCGTCCCCCCGGCGGCGCAGGCGAGCCGCGGCCACCAGGTAGGCGCCGGCCACCAGCAGGGCGGCAGCGGCGGCCACCGGCCCGGCCAGGGCGGCGGGCGCGTCGGCCGGGCCGGGGTGGACGTGTGCCGGTGTCACGGTGCCGGCGCGCGGGTACGCCGGGCCGCGCGGACGCCCAGGGCGAGGCCGGCCAGCAGCAGGAGCAGGCCGCACACGTTCCACGCCCAGTCGTAGGGCGTGACGTCCACGCCGTAGCGGATCTGGTGCAGGCGCAGCAGCTCGTGGTCCACGATCCCGTCGAACAGCTGGAAGGCACCCAGGCCGAGGAAGAACCCCGCCCAGGCGTGGGCGGGAGCCAGGGCGCGGCGGCGGCGCAGGTCCGCGTACAGGAAGAAGCCGGCGACCAGGGCCAGCAACTCCCCCGTGTGCAGCAGACCGTCGGACATGAGGCCCACGCCGGTGGTGGAGCGGTCGTAGAAGTGGTGCCAGCCGAGGACCTGGTGGAAGACGATCTCGTCGACGGCCGCCATGACGGCCGCTCCGATGGCCGCGCTCACGACCAAGGACCTGCGAGGCCGGGAAACCCCGTCGTCGGGAGCCGGAGAGGGCGCCGACCGGCTCATGGGTGTTCCGCGTCATCGCCCTGCAGCAGGACCAGATCGCCGGCCTGCTGGGCCACCACGCCCCGGAGGCCGTCGCGGTCAACTCCGCCCAGCCGGCCGGAGAGACTGAGGCTGCGTGGGAGGCGGTGCGGCACGGGGACGCCGAGTACCTGTTCCTCTCCCCCGAGCAGCTGACGAAGGACGAGGTGGTCGAGCGCCTCGCACGGGCCGCGCCCTCGCTGTTCGTCGTCGACGAAGCGCAGTGCGTGGCTTCCTGGGGCCACGACTTCCGTCCCGACTACCTGCGTCTGGCGCAGGCGATCCAGCGGGTGGGCCGGCCCACGGTCCTCGCGCTCACGGCCACTGCTGCTCCCCCGGTGCGCGAGGAGATCGTGCACCGGCTGGACATGGAGGCCCCCGCACTGGTCGTGGCCGGTTTCGACCGCCCGAACATCACCTTGGAGGTACGCCGGTTCCCGGACGACGCCGACAAGCGCCGGGCGGTGGTGGAGCGTGCCGCGGCGGAGCCCAAGCCCGGAATCGTGTACACCGCGACACGCAAGGATGCCGGGAAGTACGCGGCCGAGCTCGCCGGGCTGGGCCTGTCGGCCGCGGCCTACCACGCCGGCCTGGCAGCCGGTGAGCGTTCCCGGGTGCACGATGCCTTCCTGGCCGGCGAGACCGACGTGGTGGTGGCCACCTCCGCCTTCGGCATGGGCATCGACAAGGAGGACGTCCGGTTCGTACTCCACGCCTCGGTTCCCGGTTCCCTCGACGCCTACTACCAGGAGATCGGCCGTGCCGGCCGCGACGGAGACCCGGCGGTCGCGGTCCTCCACTACCGGCCGGAGGACAGCGGCCTCCAGCGTCTCTTCGCCACTCGGACACCCGACGAGGAGACCCTCGGCGAGGTCGCGGAGCAGATCCACGAACGCAACGGTTCCGTCGCCCTGGACGAGGTCGGTGAGCGGACGGACCTGTCACACCGCCGCGTCACGGCCGCGGCCAACCTCCTGGAGCAGGCGGGAGCTGTGCGCACCGACGCCGACGGGGAGGTGCGTCACGTACCTGGCATGACGTCCGAGGAGGCCACCGCGCGGGCGGTGGGGGCGGCGGAGGCACGGAGGAGGCTGGAGCGGTCGAGGCTCGCGATGGTGCTGGCGTACGCCGAGACGACGGCCTGCCGCCGTCGCTTCCTGCTCGGCTACTTCGGTGAGCCGCACGAAGCCCCGTGCGGCAATTGCGATGTGTGCTGCCCACCCACCTCGACCGACGGCACAGTCGCCGAGGGCGTGGGGGACCCGGACGACGCCCGGCCCCGGCACCCCGCGGCCGCCTCGTACCCGGCGGGTACGCGGGTCCGGCACAGCGAGTGGGGCGACGGCACGGTCATGAGCGAGGAGGGCGACCGGATCACCGTTCTGTTCGACTCCATGGGGTACCGGACACTGTCCCTGGCGGCGATCGCCGAGAAGGGTCTGCTCACAGCGCGCACGGAGTCCGCCGACTGACCTCGCGGCCCCGGAAGTGGTTCCTCCCACTCAGGGCCGCTTCGGATGCCGCCTGAGCCCTCACCGCCGTTACGCCTCGCTCGCTCGTACGTCCAGCGCGGCGGGGCACCCCGGCGACGCCGTCGGGCACGCCCGGGTTCGGTGCTGGTCGCAGTGGCCCAGCCCGCACCGCGACGCCGCCCCGCCCGGGACGCGGGCGGGTACGAGCGTGGCGGCGAAGTGCTCCGCGCGCGACAACTGGACACGGAGCTTCCGCTGACCGCCCACTCGCGCATACCGCGCGGACCCCACACAGGAGGCCCCCGGCCGGCAGCCCGGGCGCGGCGGCGCGCCGGCCAGGAGCCGGATCGGCCCGACCAGCCCGCCGCCCGTTCCCTCCACGGCGCTCCGCGCCAGGCGCAGGTCCCGGTCGTCGGCGTGCTCAGCCCGCGAACCGGGCCATCCACTCCTCGACGTCGTCCGCCGACCGCAGCAGGCCCGCCGACAGATTCTCGTGACCGTCGTCGGTGACGACCAGGTCGTCCTCGATCCGGACGCCGATGCCGCGCCACTCCTCCGGCACGGTGAGGTCGTCCGGCTGGAAGTACAGGCCGGGCTCGACGGTGAGGACCATGCCCGGCTCCAGCACGCCGTCGACGTACCCCCCGTTCCGGGCCTGCGCACAGTCGTGGACGTCCAGGCCGAGCATGTGGCCGGTGCCCGCCATCGTGAAGCGGCGCTGGAGGCCGAGCTCGTACGCGCGCTCGGCCGGGCCCTCGATGAAGCCCCACTCGACCAGCCGGGCCGCCAGGCGGCGCTGGGACGCCTCGTGGAAGTCGCGGTACGCGGCTCCCGGCTTGACGGCTGCCATGCCGGCTTCCTGGGCCTCGTACACCGCGTCGTAGACCTTGCGTTGCACGGGCGTGAAGGTGCCGCTGATCGGCAGCGTGCGTGTGACGTCGGCGGTGTAGAGGGTGCGCGTCTGCTACAAGCGGCGGGTCCGCCTCACCACGTAGGGCGCGGTCTGAGGCCCGGCGGTCCATCACCGACTCGTTGACCCGGCCTGCCACGAGCGCCGCCTCAACGTGTCGCCGTGGGTCATGGGCGCGCTCGCCCGGGTCCACCTGGTTCGGGTCGACGCCGCGATGGACCGGCACCGGCTGTCGGCCGACTGTGACGGGACGCAAACAGGCGCCGGGTGCGCTCAACACATCCGCCGACGGCCCCGAAGGCCAACCGTCAACCGTTGTACGCCGACCCGAGCTTCCTTCGGCCGACACCTATCGGTGTTGACAATCATTTTCATTACCGCGATGCTGTGCGGGCCCCCACCCACCGCCCCGTCCTGCGGCTGCGGTGGGGGACCACGTCATCTCATCGAGGGAGCAGCATGTCGACATTCCGTAACCGCAGAGAGTTCCTGGCTCTGGCCGGTGCTGCCGGTACGGCCGGGGCCCTGGCCCTCACCGGTTGCGGAGCCGGCACCGGCAGCGGCAGCGCGGCTGACGGGAAGGGCGAGCCCAGGCGCGGCGGTCAGTTCCGGGCCCTGTTCACCGGCGGAGGCGAGCAGGAGACGATCGACCCGCACGCGGAGGCGCTGGCCATCGACATGGCGCGCACCAAGGCCATGTTCGACCGGCTCGTGGACCTGGACGCCACCATGGCGCCGGTGCCGCGGCTCGCCGAGAAGTGGGAGTCCAACCCCGAGGCGACCGTATGGCGGTTCACGCTGCGCGAGGCGCTCTTCCACGACGGGAAGAAGCTCACGCCCGAGGACGTGCTGTTCAGCTTCGGCCGCATCCTCGACCCCAAGGCGACCAACCACTTCGCGCAGGGCCTGCTGTCGGTCATCGACCTGAAGAAGAGCCGCGGTGTCGGCAAGAACACCGTGGAGATCGTGCTGAACAGGCCCAGCGCCGAACTGCCCGCGCTGCTCGGCACGCTGGGCACCGCCATCGTCAGCGCGCGCTACCTCGACCCGGCGAAGCCCGTGGGCACCGGAGCGTTCCGGCTGAAGACGTTCCAGGCGGGGCGATCCTTCGTCGCCGAGCGGTTCGACGACCACTGGGACGGCGGGGCGTACGTCGACGAGCTGCGCATCCTCTCCGCCGACGCCGACGCCCGCGGCAACGCCCTGCGCGGCGGCGAGGCGGAGTACGGCTACGAGATGACGCCCACCTTCGCCCGTACCGCGCAGGCCGACAAGTCGGTCCGGATCATCGCCGCGAAGGGCAGCACCGCCCACGCGATCGTCATGAAGTGCGACCAGGAGCCCTTCGACAATCCCGATGTCACCCTGGCCTTCAAGCTGCTCGCCGACCGGGAGAAGCTGGTCGAGGTCGTCCTGGCGGGCCGGGGCGTGGTCGGCAACGACATGTTCGGCAAGGGCTACCAGTACTACCCGGTGGACATCCCGCAGCGAACGCGCGATGTCGCCGAGGCCCGCGCGCTGTTGAAGAAGGCGGGCGTGCTGAACAAGCCCCTGTCCATCTACACGTCGTCCGTGGCCAACGGCTTCGTCGAGGCGGCGACCCTGTTCGCCGAGCAGGCCGCCGACGCCGGGCTGCGGGTGAAGGTCACCACCGGCTCCTCGGAGACGTACTTCAAGGACCAGCTGACCAAGGGCGTGATGGGCAGCCACCGTTCGGGCGCCATGACGATCCCCACGTACATCAACGACCGTCTCCTCACGAAGTCGGCCTTCAACGCGTCCGGTTGGCGCCGCAAGGACTTCGACGCGGCGTTCGCCAAGGCGCAGTCCACGACCGACGAGGCCGAGCGGACCCGGTTGTACGGGGACCTCCAGCGCACCGTCCACGAAGAGGGCGGCCTGCTGATGTGGGGCCACCCCGACTGGCTGAACGCGGTGTCGTCCCGGGTGCGCGGCGTCGAGGAGGCCCCGCCGAACACGCTGGACTCGGCCCGTTTCGACAAGGTGTGGCTGGCCTGAGCATGCGTGGGTACGCCCTGCAACGGCTCGCCGTCGGAGCCGTACAACTGGTCCTGCTCGCGGTGCTGGTGTTCCTGCTGACCTCGCTGCTGCCCGGCGACGCGGCCGACGTCCGCAACAACGAGGACGCCACGCCCGAGCAGGTGGCGGCGCTGCGCGAGCAGCTCCAGCTGGACCGGCCGGCCCTGGAA
This sequence comes from Streptomyces sp. CB03238, assembly GCF_002099185.1. NCBI lineage: Bacteria > Bacillati > Actinomycetota > Actinomycetes > Kitasatosporales > Streptomycetaceae > Streptomyces > Streptomyces sp. CB03238. The sequence continues at coordinate 97,940 of NZ_NBCN01000014.1, forward strand.
CGCTTCACGGACTGGGCGCAGGGCGTGCTCACCGGTGACCTCGGCACGTCGCTGGTCAGCGGCGGCCCGGTGCTGGACATCCTGACCGAGTCGGCCGGCATCACGCTGGTGCTGGCCGCGGTGACCTTCGCGGTCGTCGTGCCGCTCGCGGTGCTGCTCGGCATCGCCTCCGGCTTGCGGGAAGGCGGCCGCCTCGACCGGGCGGTCACGTCCGTGACCCTCGCGCTGAACGCCGTACCCGACTTCGTGCTCGCGCTGCTGCTGGTGGCCGGTCTGTCGCTGCGGCTGGGCTGGCTGCCGGCGACCTGGGTCGGTGTGGGCGCGGCCGACCTGGTCGTCGAGCCGGCGCTGCTGGTGCTGCCGGTCACGGTGGTGGCGGCCCGTCTGATCTGCCTGCTCTCCCGGCAGGTACGGGCGGGCATGGTGACGGTCCTCAAGGCCGATTACGTCGTCCAGGCACGGCGCCTGGGCGTGCCGCGCCGGACGCTGCTGGTGCGGCACGTGCTGCCCAACGCGGCGGTCCCCGGCATCCAGGAACTGGCCCGGGTGGGCGACAACCTGGTCGGTGGCGTGCTGATCGTGGAGGCGGTCTTCGCGATTCCCGGGGTGGCCACCGCGCTCGTCGGAGCCGTGGAGGCCCGGGACGTACCCACGGTGCAGGGGCTGGCCCTGGTGGTGGCCGTGGCGGCGCTGCTGTTCAGTCTCGCGGCCGACCTGGTCTGCCATCGACTCGTACCACGGACGGAGGTCCTTCGGTGAAGGCAATGACCATGCCGGTGGCGTCCGTCGGTGGACTGCTGCTGGTGGTGCCGGCCGCCATCGCTCTCATCGGGCCGTTGCTCGCCCAGCCGGCGGCTCCCGGTGCGTTCATGCCGTACGCGGGCAGTGGCGGCGAACACCCGCTCGGCACCGACGGGCTGGGCCGGGACGTGCTGGCCCTGCTGCTGCACGGCGGACGGAGCGCGCTCGGCATGGCGCTCGGCGCGGTCGCGGTCGCCTATCTGGTGGGCGGGCTCGTGGGGCTGCTGGCCGCCTCCGCCCGCCACCGGTGGGCCGACGAGCTGCTGATCCGCCCCCTGGACGTGCTGCTCCCCGTGCCCACGCTGCTGGTGATCAGCGTGGTGGCGGTCGGCTGGCGCGGCTCCCCCGTCGCCATCGCCCTCGCGGTGGCGGCCGTCAACGTGCCGCCCGTGGCCCGGCTGGTACGGGCGGCCGCCCTGGACGCGGCCAGCAGCCCCGTCGCCGAGGCACTGCGGGTGCAGGGCGAGTCCCGCGCCCGCATCCAGCTGGACTACGTGGCCCGCTCCGTGCTGTCCCCGGTCGCCGCCGACATCGGCACCCGGATCACCCTCGCCGTCTTCCTGGTCGGTTCGGCCAACTTCCTCGGACTGGGGCTGGACCCGACCGCGCCCGACTGGGCGGTGAGCATCGCCCGCAGCCGCGAGGCACTGCTGCTCCAGCCGTGGGCCGTGCTGGCGCCCGCCTTGATGCTCGTCATGTTCACCGTGGGGCTCAACCTGCTCGCCGACCGCCTGCTGGCCCGCTCCCGCCGTACGCAGGAGGCTGTTCGATGACCGCGGAGACACCCTTCGTCACCGCGCGCGGGCTCACCGCGCGGGCCGGGAAGACCGTGCTCCTCGACGCGGTGGACTTCGACCTCCACGAGGGACGGGTCACCGCGCTCGTCGGTCCTTCGGGCAGCGGCAAGACCACGGCAGCCCTGGCGCTGCTGGGCGAGGCGGGCCCCGGCGTACATCTCATGGGCCGGGTGACGGCCGGCTCCGTGAGGGTCGTGGACGAGGACGGGATCACGGACGAGGCGACCGGGCTGCGCGGGCGGGTGGTCGCGTACATGCCCCAGCACCCGGGCAGCGCCCTCAACCCGGCGCGCCGCACCGGCGCCGTCCTGGCCGAACTGGCCCGGCTGCACCACTCGGCGGGTCCCGCGCCGGTCACCGAGGCGCTCCAGGCCGCCCAACTGCCCACCGGACGGGACACGGAACGGCGCTTCCCGCACCAGTTCTCCGGCGGGCAGCGCCAGCGCGTGGCGCTCGCCCAGACCCTGGTGTGCCGGCCCCGGGTGCTGGTCCTGGACGAGCCGAGCACCGGGCTGGACACGGTGACCCGCATGCGGCTCGCCGGCGAGCTGGCCGAGCTCGCCCGCGGCGGCCTGGCGATCCTGCTGCTCAGCCACGACCACGACCTCGTCCGGGCGCTCGCCGACCACGTGGTCGTCCTGCACCGGGGCCGCGTGACGGCGTCGGGCGGCGCGGCCGACGCGCTGCCCGCCCGGCGCCCCGTGACCGCCGCACGGCACACGCCCCGCGACGCCGACAGGCCTGCCGTGCTCGACGTACGGAACCTCTCCGCCCACCTTCACAGCCGGGGCGGGGGCCCGGTCCTGCACGGCGTCGGCCTCCGGCTGCCCGCCGGGGCCTGCGTCGGCGTGGCCGGCCTGTCCGGCAGCGGCAAGACCACCCTGGCCCGCTGCGTCGCCGGGCTCCACGAGCGCCACCGCGGCGAGGTACTCCTGGACGGCCGACCGCTTCCGGTCCTGCGCCGCCGCACCACGGAGCAGAAGCGGCGGGTGCAGTACGTCTGGCAGGAGGTACGCAGCTCCTTCGACGAGCGGCGCCCGGTCGTTGAGCAGGTCGCCCGTACCGCCGTACGGCTGCGGGGCCGGGACACCGGTGAGGCGCGGCGCGAGGCCGTGGAGCTGCTGGGCCGGCTCGGGCTGGCCGCCGACACCGTAGAGCGGCGTCCCGGTGGCCTGTCCGGCGGCGAACTGCAACGGGCGGCGCTCGCCCGCGCCGTACTGGCCGCGCCCGACGTCCTGATCTGCGACGAGATCACCACCGCCCTCGACGCCGCCGCGACCCGAGCGGTTCTCGGCGAACTCGCCCGGCTCCGGGAGGAGCACGGCACCGCGCTGCTCTGGGTCAGTCACGACCTGGAACTCCTCGCCGCCGTCGCCCACCACATCGTCGTCATCGACGGCGGACACGTCGTCGAATCCGGCACACCCGACCAGGTGTTGCACGCCCCCCGGGCCACCCTGACCCGGCAGTTGGTCAGCGCCATGGACCTCGGTACGGCCCCGGCGGCCACCGACCTGACCGCCCCGTCCGTGTCCGGCGCCTGAGCCCCACGACGTTCACCCACCACATCCCCGATCACGGAGGACACATGACCGACCGGACCGCAGCAGGCGCCACGGCCGCACGGGCCGACGCCCGGGCACTGCTCGACGCGCTGCCCGACACCCTGCCCCGGGACGAGATCCTCGCCATCAACAGCTCGAAGTCCGACATCCACACCCACCGCACCTACTCGTACAACGGCTGGACGTTCGAGCTGCCTCCGGGCGTCTTCAAGCCCGGCGACACCAGCCGCATCATCCACGACCGGCTGCTGGACGGCACCATCCCGCTCAAGGGCCGGTCGTACGCGGCCATCGGCGCCGGACTCGGCGTCGAGGCCGTGATCGCCGGTGTCATGGGCGCCCGTGAGGTCTACGCGGCCGACGTCCACCCGGACAGCGTCGCCGCGGCCGCCGCCCACTACGAGCGCATCGTCGGCGACCGCCCCGAGACCGTCTTCCGCCCGCTGGTGTCCAACCTCTTCGAGGAGTTCCCCTCCTCCGCACGCCTCGACGTCATCACCTTCAACCCGCCCGCCGTCAGCACCAGGACCAGCGACGACCCGACGGTCGTCCGCAACGTCTGCGTGGGCATCGACATCGTGACGCGCTTCTTCGACCAGATCACGGACCGCGACCTGCTCGCCCCCGACGGCGAGATCCACCTGATCGTGTCGAACACCTCGGAGCTCAAGAACATCGTCGCGTACGCCATCGAGGCCGGCTTCCGGCCGGAGATCACGCACCGCCAGACCTGGGAGGGCGACAACTGCCAGGCGTACCTCTTCAAGCTGCGTCGCGACCACACCGCCTGACCGGGAAGAGAGAGACATGCACGAGCACATAGCCGAAGCGGTCAAGGAACCCGATGTGGTCACCGTGCCGCCCGGGGCGATCTGTCTGCGCTTCGAAACGATGAAGCTGTACTCGGCGCTCGGCGCCGTACGCCACCTCCTGGAGACCGGCCAGGTCGAGCCGGGTGACACGCTCATCGACAGCTCCAGCGGCATCTACGCCCACGCGCTGGCCCTCGCCTGCCACCGGTACGGCCTGAAGTGCCACATCGTCGGCTCGACGACGGTGGACCGTACGCTCCGCGTCCAGCTGGAGATCCTCGGCGCCACCCTGGAGCAGGTCCGCCCCTCCAAGAACCTGCGCCTGGACCAGAACCTCCGGGTCGAGCGCATCGGCGAACTGCTCCAGGAGCACCCCGACTACCACTGGATGCGGCAGTACCACGACTCCATCCACTACCTCGGCTACCGCGACGTCGCCGACCTGGTCGCCAAGGAAGTGCCCGAGGGGCCGCTGGCCCTGGTCGGCGGAGTCGGCACCGGGGCGTCCACCGGGGCCATCTCGACGTATCTGCGCGAGGCGGGGCGTGACGTCGCGCTCATCGGAGTCCAGCCCTTCGGCAGCGTCACCTTCGGCGCCGAGCACGTCTCCGACCCCGACATGATCATCGCGGGGATCGGCAGCTCCATCCCCTTCCAGAACGTCCGCCAGGACCTGTACGACCGCATCCACTGGGTCAACTTCGACTACGCCATGTCCGGCGCCGTCGAACTCCTGCGGGCCAGCGGCATCTTCGCCGGCCTCTCCGCCGGCGCGGCCTACCTGGCCACCCTCTGGGAGCGGGAACGCGACGACTCCAGGACGTACGTCTTCCTCGCCGCCGACACCGGGCACCGGTACGTGGACAGCGCCTACGCCAACCACCCGCAGGCCATCGGCCTCGGCGCGATGCGTCCCCACGAGGTCACGGCCCAGGAGGAGCTGCGGCACCCGTGGTCGGCGATGGACTGGCCGCCCCGCGACAGCGCACTCCTGCGCGGCGAAGCGCTTCTGGTGCCCGGCGCCGCCTGACGTCCTTCCGGGCGGCGCCCGGACCCCCGTACTCCATCCCTCTTCCGAAAGGAGCCGTGCCATGTCCCTCAGCGAGCAGCGGACACGTGGCTTCGTCCTGCTGCCCCGGCTCTTCGGCCCCGCCGAGACCGCGGCCCTGGGCGAAGCCGCGGAGTCCGTGCTCGAACGGGTCACCGGCCGCGCCCTGAAGGGGGACACACAGGTCACCGTGTGGCCGGACGGGCACCGGCTGGAGACGGTGGACGGGGCGACCGTCCACTGGGAGCCGGACGCCCGTCCGCCCGCTGTCCGCAGCCTGTCCCCGGTCACGCAGCTGGACCCCGCGCTCGACGCGCTGTGGACCGACGAGCGGCTCACCGCACCCATGCGCCGCCTGCTGGACACCGACCACCTGGGGCCGTTCACCTCGAAGCTCAACTTCAAGCGGGCGGGCGTCGGTTCGGAGTTCCGCTGGCATCAGGACTACCCGTACTGGTACTGCTGCGCGGGCCCCGACGCCCGGGACATCGCCACCGCGATGGTCTTCCTCGACGAGGTGACCGCCGACAACGGCGCTCTGGAGATCGTCCCGGGCAGTCATCTGGCCGGACCAGCACCGCGCGATCGTGCCGAACCCACCGGGCTGCTCGTCGACGCCTCGCGGACCGATACCGGCAGCGCGGTGACCGTCGAGGCCCCGGTCGGCTCGGTCCTGATGTTTCCCGGCCTCATCGTGCACCGCTCCGGCCCCAACACCACCACGCGCGACCGCCGTTCCCTGCTCCTGTGCTTCCAGCCCGCCGGGCGTCCGACGCTCGACCGGCTGCCGTACCGGCGTGAGCGGCTCGCCGACCTGCCCTGACCACCCCCCGTACGCAGACAGAGAAGAAAGAACCCGACATGCCTTCCTCACAGCCGCACTCCGTGCCCGACCTCCAGCAGGCGGTTCTCGACGGCGCCTACGGGCCGCCTCCCCAGGAGCTGGCCGTCACCAGCGCGTTCTGGCTCCACCACACCACCCGACTGGCCGGAAGCCAGGTCACCTACCGCAACCACTACCTGCTGCTGCGGTCCGGTGACGCGTTCGGCGCCTCGTCCTTCGAGACCGGCGAGCTCACCCCCGACTTCTGCGCCGACGCCTCGGGACACACCCTCGACCACCTGATCCGGCACGACTCGGCCCCCGTACGCATCGCCGCCCTCGACGCCTACCTCGCCCGCGTCCAGCCGCACCGCAGCGCCCCCACCGCGGAGACCGTCATACTGCCGACCGGCACGCCCGAGACCCGGGCAGAGGCCAGGGACGCGGCCGTCGCCGGACTGCTCGACATCCCCGCCGGTGCCAAGGTCGCCCTGATAGGCGTCGTCAACCCGCTGGTCGCGGCGATACGCGACCAGGGGGGTGTCCCCCTTCCCTGCGACTTCAACCTGCGCACCACCAACTGGGGCGACCCGGTCACCGATGACATGGCCCAGGTACTGGCCGACGCCGACGCGGTGGTAGCCACGGGCATGACTCTCAGCAACGGCAGCTTCGACGTCATCCTGGACCACTGCCGCAAGCACGCGATGCCGCTCGTCGTGTACGCCCAGACCGGCAGCGCGGTGGCGCGCGCCTTCCTGGGCGCGGGCCTCACCGCGCTCTCCGCCGAGCCCTTCCCCTTCTCCCAGTTCAGCGCCGACGAGACCGCGCTGTACCGGTACCGGGCGGCGAACGCATGAGCAGCGAGACCAAGAACTCGGCAGCCCCCGTCGGAGCCGGCGCGACAAGCGACGCGGCTGCCGACGCCGTACCGAGCGACTGGCGGATGACGCGCGTTCTGTGGCCGTTCATGCTCGCCTCCGCCGTGGGGCTGGTGCCCTTCACCATCTACAGCACCTTCCTCGTCCCCATCGCCGACGCGTCGGACGGCGGCGTCGCGGCCCTGGGCCAGCTGCGCGGCCTCGGCGGCCTCGCCGCCCTGGCCGTGGGAACCGCTCTGGCTCCGCTGATCGACCGCGTACGCAAGGAGTGGGCAGCGGCCGGTGGGCTGGCCGTGCTGGCCCTCTCGGCGGCCCTCGGCGCCACCGGCGAGTTCCTGCTGCTGGCCGCTTTCTGCCTGCTCGTCGGCGCCGGTACGGCCGTGCTCAACCCGGCGCTCACGGCCGCGGCGGCCGACCGCTTCGACAACGACGCCGCCGCGGGCCGGGCGGCGACCCTCATCACCGCGACCCAGTCGCTCACGGCGCTCCTGGCCGCGCCCCTGGTGGCGCTGCCGGCCGTACTGTGGGGCTGGCAGGGGGACTTGTGGGCGATCGCCGCCGTCTCCTCCGTACTCGCCCTGTACTTCCTCCTCCGAGGCCGCCGTCCTCGGCGTACCGGGAAGCCCGAAGGGCCCGCGGAGCCGCAGCCTGGCTACCTCGCCTCGTTCAAGCTACTGGGCGCCCTCCCCGGTGTGGTCCCGCTGCTGTGCGTCGCCATGCTGCGGACGGCGGCGTTCATGGGCTACCTCGCGTACCTCGCGGCCTTCTACGACGAGCGCTTCGGCCTCGACCCGGGCGTCTTCGCCGTCGTCTGGACCCTGAGCGGCACCTCGTTCTTCCTGGGCAACCTCCTCGCCGGCCGCCTCCTGAGCGCCGAGCGCCCGAAGTTCCCCAGCGAACGGCTCATGGCACTCGCCCTGCTGGTGGCACTGGCGGCACTGGTGGGCGTCTTCTTCACCCACTCCCTGCTCCTGGCCCTTCCCCTGACCGCACTCATCGGTGCCGGTCACGCGACCGTGGCCGCCTGCGTCACCACACTGCTGGTACGACGCTGCGGCTCGCTTCGGGGTACGGCGCTGAGCATCAACGCCGCCGGGATGAGCTTCGGCGTCTTCCTCGGCGCCGGCCTCGGCGGCGTGGGTCTGGCGCTGGGCGGATATCCGGGCACGGCCGCGGCCCTCGGAGCGCTGACGCTCGCAGCACTCGTCTGCGCCCGCCTGGTCAGCCGCTCGTCGGTGAGCGGGAAGGACTGAACGCCTCGCGGTGACGTGACGCCCTGGCCTACGCGGACCCCTACGGGCCTTTCGCCTCCCGTGGGGGTCTGCGGGCTCTCCGCGGCGCGGAGCCCGTGCCGGCGGGGCGAAGGCGCCGATCGACCCTGATCACAGCAGTAGGGAGTCCGTTGTGGCGGCAACAGCCCCCACAGGCAGGCGCATGACACGCCAGCGTGCGGCCGTCCTGGAGGCGTTCGCCGAACGCTCCGACTTCGTTTCGGCCCAGGAACTGCATGCGATACTGAGCTCGGCCGGCATCCGCGTGGGGCTCTCCACCGTCTACCGGGCCCTGCAGGACCTGGAGCGCGCCGGCGGCGCCGACGTCGTACGCGACGACATGGGGGAACGCCTCTACCGTCACCGGCCGGTGGCAGAGCACCGCCACTACCTCGTCTGCCGCCGCTGCCGCCGCGGTCAGCCGCTCGACTCCGACGTCGTCGAGCACTGGGTCGCCCACGTGGCCCGGAGCACCGGCTACTCCGACGTGGAACACACCCTCGAGCTCGTCGGAATCTGCGGCCTCTGCCGTACCAACGGCGGATAAGGAGGCGCCCTCTTGTACGCGCCTCCTTATCCGGCCGTGCGCCCACACCCCTGAGCCCGACGGCCACCCGCACATACGGGTCCTCGGCACGCTGACGCACGCCCGTGAGGCCGGGGCGGCGTCCATGGGTCCCGGGCCCACCAGCCCGTCGTGGAATACCTGGCCGGCCGCGCTCCCGCCGGCACCACCTGGCTCCACCTGCGTATTCAGGGAGGCGAGGAGCAGCTCGTCTCCTGCCTCCCGCCCGTCAGGCACGGTCGCCGTTGAGGACGCAGTCGCCGCAGAACCCGTTGCCCGGGACGCGGTAGTAGAGACAACAGCTGCGGCGGCGGTAGGTGAGGGGTTCGGCGGTGAACACCCCCGCACCGGCCAGCGGTTCCCGGCTCAGCAGGGCTGCGGCGAGCCGCAACGCCGAGTGCGGTGCGTGCGGGACACGAAGGGTCAGCACCCGGACGGCCCCGATGAGCGCGGAGGCGGCGTTGCCGCGCATGACGTGGGCGGACAGACCGAAGTGCCGTGCAAGGGCGGTGCCCAGGGGCAGGAGGTTCTGTACGAGTACCGTGGCGTGGACGGCGTCATGCAGCTCGCCGTCGGCGACCGCGCCCGGCTCGGGCATCCAGAGGTCGATCGGCCCGGACTCGGCCGCGCGCCACCACAACCGCTCAGGGGCGAGGTCGGGAGCCCGCCCGCTCAACGCGGCGCCTGCCAGGGCGATCGACCACAGGCGGGCCGCCGTCCCGATGTGGAGGGTCGATGCGGCCACCCGCTTCTGGTCCGTACCGAGCCGCTCACCCACGTCCGCAACGTACGCCGCCAGCAGCTCGGGGTTCTCGTAGAGGCCGGTCAGGGGCCGGAACCGCGCGGAGTCGGGCCTCGGCCCGCAGGAGACCGCGAAGTAGGGGCCGATGGCGGAGACCCGCCTGAGGGTGTCGGTGGTCGTCACGTGCGTACCGCCCCGCTGAGGGCCTGGACGATGTCCGGTGTACGTCGGTGTCGGGGCTGCGCGGCATGAATCCACGGCTCGGACAGGCTGTCATGGGCACCTGGGCACACGGGTGCCACCATCCTCTCTCGGGGAACTCCGCCCCGGTACGTCGAGGTGCGACGGCGTGAGTCTCCTGACTCGGGATCGACGCTCTCCCGGCCTTCCCGCCCTCAACGGGGCCGTGGCCATAGCGGGTTCGCTCCCCCAGCACAGTGGCGGTACCGTGCCGGAATCTCACCGGCTTCCTCGTTCCGCCGTCGCTTGTCGAACGCAGCATCCCATCACGTCGAGCGCCGGCACCAGGCTCACCCGTGTGCGACCGGCCACACACCGGTAGCACACCGGAGGGCCCCGCCGGTCACCCCGGCTCGATCAGTGATCGCCTCACCCTGGTGAGATTTGCCGCGCCCGGGTACACACTCGCCCCCGACCACGCCATTGCAGGTCAGCGCACCCTTCCTCGCGGTTTCAGCGCCACCGGGGGCAGTTCGGGAGCAGGCAGCCGGCCCCCTGCGTAGCCTTCCACTTCGCCGAAGCGGGTGGTGGTCATCCAGTCGGCGCGGGCTTGGGCGATCTCCTCGTGGGTCCGGCCCACGAAGTTCCACCACATACTGCAACCTCAGCGCATCAATGCAGGTCAGGCATGTCGTGGACCGTCGGCGGTCAGCAAACCGTCAGCATCGGTCCTCGAGGAGTCTCCGGCACATGGTGAGCAAGACCCTGGCCCGCGGTATGGGCACGTTCTTCAAGGACTGCGAGCATCCGCGGTCCAGGTGGTCGAAGTGCCCGCACCTGTACAAGGTCCGGTACCGGGACGGGGCCGGGAAGCAGGTGGAGGAGTCGGGGTTCGTCACCCAGGACGAGGCGATCCAGCGGTTGACGGATGTCTACAACGCGAAGAAGGCGGCTCCGCATGGTCGGGCGAAGGCCGAGCGGGTGGCGAAGTACGGGGCGATGCGCTTCGGGGAGTACGCGGCCGAGTGGAAGGCCGGCCAGCGCGACCTCGCTCCGGCGTCCGTGCGGCACCTGGACTCTCTGCTGGAGCATCACCTGCTCCCGGCTCTCGAAAGCCGCCGGATGAGCACCTTCGACCACAAGGTCGTGGACGGGTTCATCCGCACAATGGAGCGCAACGGCGCCGGTCTGGCCACGCAGTCGAACGCCTTCGACAAGCTGAAGGCGATCCTCCTGGACGCCCACCGGCTGGGCATCTACGACGACAACCCCCTGGAGGGCGTCAAGCCACCCCAGTACGACCCGACACGCGCGGTCATCCCCTCCGTCGCCCAGCTACGGCAGATACGCACGGCCGGCGACGACACGTTCCTGTTGTTCGCCGACCTGATGAGCGGCTGCGGCATGCGCAACGGAGAAGCCGCCGCCGTCAACCTCAACAACATCGTCGCCGACGACGTCTACCGCATCACCGAACAGGTCAACCAGACCACCGGCCAGTACGGGAGGTTGAAGCACCGCAAGGTCGGCGACTACAAGACGTCCCACTGCTCCCACGAGTGAAAGAGACCATCGAGTGGTACGCAGACAAGCACGGCACCACGGACGGCTACCTCCTACGACATCCCAAGGACTCCACCAGAGCCTTCCCCTACTACTACTTGGGAAATCAGTGGCAGAAGATCATCAAGAAGGCCGACCCAGCCGACATCCCTCAAGGAATGGTGCTCTACAGCTTCCGCCACTTCTTCGCGTCGAACTGCCTCACCCACGGCATCCCGATCACTGACGTCGCCGAGTGGATGGGCCACAGGAGTCTCGACATTCACCTTCAGGATTTACCGGCACCTCATGCCAGGCTCCATCGGAAAAGCCGCCAAGATGCTGGACCTCGGTCTCGTCGCTTGATCACCAGCGACCCGGACACGACGACCGAGCCGCGCCAGACTTCGCTGGTGGCTCATACTTGACGCGGCACTCTTTCGACCTCCCTAGCAAGTGCTTACCGTCGATTGCATGGCCAATGGGGTGTTCCATACGAAGTACGGCATTGAGATCAACTTGACCTACGAGGATCTCGGTCACCCCAACCGGCTGGGGTTGCTGGAAGAGATCATTCAGCCCGTCGGGCAGCGTGACCGCACTTTGCTGCAGTGCCTCACCGACCAGCGGGGCGGCCAGTGTCAGTGCGCCTTGGCGGACAAGACCCCGTGGATGTTCATACGTCGGCAGCGGCGTGGCGGCCAAGTTGTCCTGGTCGCAGCGCACCTGCCGATGACGCACGGTCGTGCCCCGCATCGTGGTGTAGGGGATCAAGGGTTACGCGTTCCGGTTTGAATCCCTGACGATCGCCGCGGAAGCGGCGGCCCACGATGCGCCCTGCTGAGGCGAGTCAGACCGTTCGCGCGGTGGAACCCCGCCTCCGGCCTGCGAATCCCAGTGCCTTGATCCCTCACACCACCCGGCGGGACGCCATCGCGCTTTTCGTAGCCGAGCGCATTCGCGGATTCATAGACTGCGACGATGCTGACCGAAGTGCTTTCCGACCACCCCGGCCGTCAACTCCGGCAGACCGAGGGGGCGATCGAACGCCACCATCACGACGTTGCCGAGCACTCAGCGGCTGTCGCGGACCTTCGAGCACGGCACGCCGCGTCACGGCGGTGGTGGCAGCTCGGCAAGCGGCTGACGCAGTACTTTGAGGTGCGCGAGCTGGAGGCCAAAGCACCAGTCATCGATCCGGCACTCCTCCACCGCCGGGCGCAGCAGGAAGCAGGAGTGCTCGCCGAGGACACGGTGACCCACGCGCTCCAAGAACTGTCGGACGAATGGCTCTTGTTCCGCGGGTACACCAACCGCAGAGGCGAGATCGACCACCTCCTCGTCGGACCGGGCGGTGTCTGGGCGATTGAGGTCAAAGGACGCAACGTATGCGTGCACATACAGGGCGACTACTGGAGTTATGAAAAGTATGACCGGTACGGAAATCTCGTCGGCCAGGGAGCGTTGACGGACCGCCGAGGCCGCAGCTGGGGCCGTCAGGTCAGCGAGCCCGCCTCCGCCCTGCAGACCTTCCTCGCCACGCGCGGCGTGTACACCACGGTCCACACAGCTGTCGCGGTCATCAACGACCGGGCGAGCTTGGGCGTCTGCGACAACTGCCCCATCGATGTGGTGAGCATCGGCACGCACTACCTGCTGGACTCCATCCAGGCCCAGTGGCCGGTCTTCGACGCCGGCACCTGCCACAAGATCGCTGCGCTGATACGCCGCGACCACAAATTCCACGCGCAGCGCCGTGGATCACGACGCCGATGAAACACGCCGTGAATTGGTCGATGTCGGCGCGGGTTCCGGGGGGCCACCGAGTTCTTCCCGCGCCTTGCCGCCTCCCCTCCGCCACCGCCGCCCCCGCGCCTGTCCGCCTGTGCCGCCCAACGGGCGGCGGCCCGCATGGTGTTCAAGCTCGTACAGCCGGCACCGGCTGAAGGCACACTGCGGCATCCGTTTCCGCCCACTCCACGTCCCCCACACGGCCGAGTCCTGACCGCCGCTGCGGTCATGTCCCTTCGCGGGGTGTAAGCGATCAGTCGTCTGACGTGGCCGGCAGGACGACCGGAGTGTCGGGATAGAGGGCGTCCATGCCTCTCATTGGAGAGGTAGCGGCGGGGGAAGACGATCCATTCGTCGTGGCGTTCGGCGAGGACCGCGGTCGCGAGTCGCAGGACGGCTTCCGGGTTCGGGAAGACCTGAACCACGTCGGTGCGGCGTTTGATCTCCCGGTTCAGCCGCTCGAGCGGGTTCGTCGACTGGATCTTCTTCCAGTGCTGGTGCGGGAAGTCCGCGAACGCGGTCAGATCCTCCTTCGCGTCCAGCAGCATCCCTCTGACCTTGGGGAACTGGCGGCCGAGCATGTCGGCGACTATGTCGAGCTGGTCGCGGACCGCTTCGGCGGTGGGCTGGGCGAACACGGTGCGGATCGTGGCGGCGACCATCTCCGCCGAGCCTTTCGGAATGACGGCGAAGACGTTGCGGACGAAGTGGACCCGACAGCGCTGCCAGGCGGCGCCGAGCATGACCTTGCGGATGGCTTTGACCAGGCCGCTGTGGCTGTCGGAGATGACCAGGCGGACACCGCTCAGGCCGCGTTCTCGCAGGTGACGCAGGAACAGGGCCCAGAAGGCTTCGCTCTCGTGGTCGCCGACCATGACGCCGACGACTTCGCGCCGCCGTCCTGGGTGACGCCGGTGGCGATGACGATCGCCTGGGAGACGATCCGGTGGTCGACACGTGCTTTCACGTAGGTGGCGTCGAGGAACAGGTAGGGGAAGCGGATGTGGTCCAGCGGCCGGGACCGGAACGCTTCCAGTTGTTCGTCCAGGTCGGCGCAGATCCGTGAGACCTCGCTCTTCGATATACCGGTGTCCGAGCCGAGGGCCTTGACCAGGTCGTCGACGGAGCGGGTGGAGACGCCGCTGACGTAGGCTTCCATGATTACCGCGTAGAGGGCCTGGTCGATGCGTCGTCGCCGCTCGAGCAGGCTGGGGAAGAAGCTCCCGGCCCGCAGTTTCGGGATCGCGAGTTCCAGGTCGCCGGCCTGGGTGGTCACGGTCTTCTCGCGGTGGCCGTTGCGCCAGGTCGTGCGGGTCTCAGAGTGCTCGCCCCACTCGGCGCCGATCTTCGCGGTGGCCTCGGCCTCGATCAGTTCCTGCAACAGCCGTTCGGCCACCTCGCGGACAAGTTCAAGACCATCTGCCGAACGTAGTGACTCAAGCAGGCGAAGTAGGTCATGCTGGGACAAGGCCACCGTGCATCCTCCTCGGTCGAACTGCCCGTTCACCAAGAACAGTTGCACGGTGGCCTGCCAGTTGAGCAGGGAGTATTGACCGGCAAGCGGTGCACTCCAGGGAGCGGCACCCGCGCACACAACCGCGGAGATCACCTACACCACACAGCGGGACGCCATCGCCACCGATCGGGTGATTACGACTGAGCGCTTCAGTGTCGAGTGGGCGGCTGCAGCGTCCGGTGCCAGCAGCTTGGTGAGCCGGGACAAGGGTCCACTCGAGCTTGCCGGCCTGAACGCCAACCCGGCGGCAAGGCCGGTGAGCGACGATCAAGCTGTTGTCAGCCGCTGGCTCTAAGGTCGGCTCTATGACATCAGACCTGGTCCAGGACTCATGGACTCGCATCGACGCGTGGCTGCGCGAGCACGCGCCCCGCACTTTTGCCACGCTTCGGTCGCCCGCAGGAGACGAGGAGATCGCAGCAGCGCAACAGGAACTGGGGGTCACCTTTCCTCCGGACCTGGTTGCTTCACTCCTCCGGCACAACGGGGCGCTGGAGGGACCTGAGGCTTTCCGGTTCAGCACGGGCGATCGGCTGCTCGGAGTGAGCGGAATCCTCGGGGACACCGGGTTCATGCGCGGCATCGACCAGGGCCTCGACGGGGAGACCGAGGGCTACTGGCTTCACGACTACGTGAAGTTCGGTTCTTACGACGTGACGTCGGACGGTCTTCTGATGGATTGCCGTACTGGGCGGGACTCCTTCGGCGCGATCGGGCGGTTCTTCGACGAGACCGGCACCAGTTTCGGAGAGGCCGACTCGCTGGGTGAGCATCTGGCCGAATTGGCCGGCAAGCTTGAGCGCGGCCAGGACGCTGGTGTCGTCACGTTCAACGGCCGGCTGTTCTGGGAGGGGCCTCTGCCTGCCAGGCCGCAGTGCAGTGCCGACGAGCCCCTTCCCGGACCGGATGAGCAGCTGCCGGAGCTGGACCTGTCCTACAGTCCCCCCGACCTCCTCCACGTGAGCCACCTGGACGGGCATGAGGAACTCGGTGCGCTGATCGCAGTCCTGCCGTATGAGCGGGTGGTCGACGCCGCGCGGAAGCAGCTGCGCAGACTGGCGGTCGAAACGGGCCTGAACAACTACCCGGAGGTCAAGGAAGCCCTGGACACTTGGGAGCGCGGTGTGGCGCCGCCACAGCCGGACCAGACCGGCCCGCTCGCCTTGCGACTCCGCTCGGTGCT
This sequence comes from Streptomyces sp. CB03238, assembly GCF_002099185.1. NCBI lineage: Bacteria > Bacillati > Actinomycetota > Actinomycetes > Kitasatosporales > Streptomycetaceae > Streptomyces > Streptomyces sp. CB03238. The sequence goes on from NZ_NBCN01000014.1 coordinate 113,457, forward strand.
CGCGCAGGCCGACACCGGACGAGACCGCACGCGCAGGTGGGCCGCGGAGCAGATAGCCCTCGGGATCTGGGGGTCCCCGTACAGGTCCGTGTGCGAGAGCGCGAACATGCGAAGTCACTTCACTCTCGACTGGCGTGCGGACCTGCATGCGGACCTGGGCCATCCGCCACTGCCACCGATACCTGACGACCGATTCTGGGGGGCGCTGCGCAACCCCGCCATCGACTCCAGTTGGTACGCGGCTCAGTACACCCAAGATCAGGACTGACCCCAGGGGTTTCGGTTCCGCGTGAGCGCTTCATGTGGCGGTTATCGCCAGACGAAGCGCTCAATCACAGTGAGCTTCTTCAGCGCTGCCGCTCCAGCGTGAGGATGGCCTTGACGATTGACGTCATGCGGTTGGGCTGCACCGGGACCTGCGGAAGATCCGCCAGGACTTCAGGCTCGCGACGCCGCGTTCAACGGGCGCTCGTGCTGCGGCCAGCGCCCGGTTGAGGGTCTTCTCGGTAGAAGTGAGTTCCTGGAGTGGCTTGCGTTTGATGCCGGTCGTCAGCCACGGTCCTGCGCCTTGGTAGGCGAGATCAGCCAGGATGGGAACGCCCTGGCGCTCGCAGATCCGGATGGTCCGGTGGGTGCGGGCGGCGGTCAGGTCGTGTGTGCGGCGCGGCAGGGCGGGCGAGAGCCACAGCGGCCGGCCGCAGAGGTCGGTGACGACCCGCACGTTCACGCCGTGGCGCCGGTGTTTGTGGGAGTAGTCGGCCCGGCCGTCGCCGACCCGGTCGCACTCGGCGAGGGTGCTGTCAAGCAGGATGGAGTCGGGATCGTGCTCGCGCAGCGTCTTGAGCAGACCCGGTGCTCGTTCGGCGAGCAGATCGACGACCGCGCGGGTGTAGGAGTGGGCGGTGGACTCGCTGATCCCGAACCCGGCGGCGATCTTCGCCAGAGTGGTGTGCTCTCGTAGGTACACCAGTGCCACCATCGCCCGCTGAGACGGACGGAGCTTGCAGCGCCGGTCGCCCTCACGGGTGACAACCAGCATGGTGACCCACTCCACGAGCGCATGCGGCAGGTCAAGTGCGGCAGGATGGATGACCAACGAGGCCCCCGAGCAACGTGATTGAGACGTCAGACATCTCGATCAACAGCTCGGGGGCCTCGTTCGTTGCGCTTCACGGCCCATCACCCGATCGGTGAGCAACTTGAAGAACTCAATCTTCGGGAACACCTCAGCGCTATCGCCCATGGCGACGACAGCTGGGGCGCGGTCGACGCCGTTCGGAAGATCATCGCGCCGTTCCGGCGGAGCGGCGGCTCTCGCGGCGGGCGTTGCTGAGAATACCGCCGAGGACGCCGAACTGGTCCTATCCGAACGAGGAATCGGCCGACGCCTTGGCCGCCTTCCTTACGGCCCTTCACCGTTCCGCTCCCGCCGGGGTGCCCACCGGCCGCGATCGCGGAAGGCCGCTGGGCGACCATGCCGAGCAGTTCGCCAAAGCAGCTCACGTCGGCCACCGAACGGGGCTGATCCCGAACCCGGACGCCGTGCGCGGCCTGGGAAGAGGCCGCCGCCACGCCCGACTGAACGGGCCCGACACTGTGGCTCGATGGCGACCTGCATCCGGCCAACGCCCTCACCGCGGACGGCACCTTCTGCGGCGTGATCGACTTCGGCGACGTCTGCGCGGGCGATCCGGCCTGCGACCTCGCCGCTCTTGGATACTGCTGCCGGACGGCGCCGCCGACCGCTTCTACGAGACCTACCAGCCGACTCCGGACACCGCGACGCTGCGTCACGCCCGCGAGTGGGCAGCGCTGTGCGCTCTCAACTGCATCCTCATCGGAGACGCCGGCGTCCACGGGCGCACCGGCGGCAAGCCCACCTGGCGCCCACCCGCCCACCTCGCGTTGCGACGCCTCACCACGACGACCTACCGCTGACTCTCGCGCGGATCCGCTCGGAGCGCCGTCTCGCGCCTAGTGACTGGTTATCGACAGTACGTTGCCAGCGGTTTGCTAACTCAATTTATTAATGAGTTAATGGCGGCCGCAGGGGGGAGGGACGGGGGCGCCCCCACCGCCGACGACACCGTTCCGGGGTGCTGGTGGCGCCGGAGGGCGGCCGTGCGCTATATCGTTAGTAATCGTTTACCGACACGGGGGACTGACATGCCGGCCAGAACGCCCGGGGCCACCGCGAGCGACGGAAAGGCGCGACCTACGGCCAACGACGTAGCGAAGGCCGCGGGCGTCTCGCGGTCGGCGGTGTCGTTCGCGTTCAACAGCCCCGAGAAGCTTTCGGCCGCGACCCGGGACCGCATCCTGGCCGCGGCCAAGGAACTGGGCTACGCCCCGAACACCCTGGCCCGCATGCTCAAGGCTGGCCAGACCCAGTCCCTGGGGGTGCTGTTGCCCCAGAACCTCGCTCGCGTCATGGAGAACCCGTACTACTCCCGGTTCCTCACCGGTGTGGGGCAGGTCTGCGACGAGCAGGGGTACACCCTGCTGCTCACTCCGCCACTGCGGGACAGCATGCTCAAGGCGATCCCGTACGCGGCGGTCGACGGCTTCATCGTGTGCGGCCTGGAGCACGACCGGGGCGAGGTGGCCGAGCTGCGCCGCCGCGGGATCCCCTTCGTGCTCGTCGACAGCAGCCCTCATGACGGCGTCTCCAGTGTGGACGTCGACGACGAGGGCGGCGCCTACGAAGCGGTGCGCCACGTCCTGGATCTCGGCCATCGCCGCATCACGCTGCTGTCGATCGATCCGGGTCCCGAGCGAGCCGAGCGCGGCTACCGGGGACCGCTCGCGCGCCGCATGGCCGGCGTGACCCGCGCCCTGGAGGACGTGGGGATGAGCCTGGCGGACATCGAGATCGTCGAAATTCCCGCCACACGCATGGACGGATTTCGGGCCACCAAGCAGTTCATGGCGTCCCGGCCCGCCACCGCGATCGTCGCCATGTCGGACATCCTCGCCTTCGGGGCGGTCGACGCTCTCCACGACCTGGGCCTGGACGTCCCTCGCGACGTGTCCGTCACGGGCTACGACGACCTTCCGGACGCGTCCTGGATGAGGCCCCGCCTGACCACCGTACGGCAGGCGATCACGACCAAGGGCCGTACGGCGGCGGACCTCTTGTGCTCGACGATCAGAGGAGAGGATCAGCACCCGCACCAACTGCTGGGCACCCACCTGATCGTGAGGGACTCCACGGCTCACCCCGCCGTCACCGACTGACCCCCTGCATCCCCCGCGGCCCGTCCGCCCGCGCCCCGTCCGCCGTCCCGGCGTAACGGGGCGCGCGTTTTCCCAGGTCAAGATCGTCTTTGCTCACCCGGACCGTCCCGTGGGACAGCGGGCAAACCAGCGACGCCCACGTTACACAAACGTTAACTAACTCCTGTTAATAACCTGCTAACGTCTGCGGCGTCAAAGGGCTCGCGGTGGGCTCACCGGCCACTCGGAGCTCTGTTCCGAACGGCCGGGGAGCCCACCGCGGCCCGGCCTCCTTTCCCGCCGGTATGTGAGGGAGGTGCTTGATCGCCTGCTGCCGCCGGTCCCGTCCCGCTCCGGCGGCAGCGTCCGGGCCGCCCTTCCGGTCAGACTTTTCCTCCGAGGAGTTCCTCATGCGCCGTGGTCTTGCGGCAGCCGTCGTCACAGCGGCTCTCACCCTCTCCGCGACTGCCTGCTCCAGCGGCAGCTCCGGCTCCGACAGCTCCGGCCCGGTGACGATCACCTGGTGGGACACCTCGGACGCCACGAACGAAGCCGGAACCTTCAAGGCCCTGGTCAAGGACTTCGAGAAGGCCAATCCCGGCATCAAGGTCAAGTACGTCAACGTGCCCTTCGGTGACGCGCAGACCAAGTTCCAGACCGCGGCGGGCAGCAAGGGCGCCCCGGACGTGCTGCGCGCCGATGTCGGGTGGACGCCCGGCTTCGCCCAGGCGGGCTTCCTGGCCCCGCTCGACGGCACGCCCGCGGCCTCGGAGAGCGCGAAGTTCAAGCCGAACCTGATCGAGCAGGCGAAGTACGACGGCAAGCTCTACGGCGTCCCGCAGGTCACCGACACGCTCGCGCTGATGTACAACAAGGCCCTGTTCGAGAAGGCGGGCATCACCGAGGCGCCGACCACTTGGGACGAGCTCAAGGCGGACATGGCGAAGGTGAAGAAGGAGACCGGTGTCGACGGCTTCGCCTTCAACCCGCAGGCGTACTACGCCATGCCGTTCCTGTATGGCGAGGGCACTGACATGGTCGACACGGAGAAGAAGCGGATCACGCTGAACTCGCCGGCCGCCGTCAAGGGCATAGACACCCTCACCTCGGTTCTCGCCGCCCCGGGCCTGCGCGAGCTCGACACCACCAGCAACGCGTACGCCAACATCATGGACGCGTTCAACAGCGGCAAGGTCGCCTCGATCATCCAGGGTCCCTGGGAGAACGCGAACGTCTTCAAGGGCTCCGCGTTCAAGGGCAGGAACAACCTCGGCATCGCCGCCCTGCCCGCCGGCAGCGCCGGCCAGGGCGCACCGCTGGGCGGTCACAACCTCGTCGCCTACGCCGGTTCGGACGCCGCGCACCAGGAGGCGTCGCAGAAGTTCATCGCCTTCATGACCTCCGCGGACGCGCAGCAGAAGGTCGCGCTGGCCAATGGCACCCTGCCAACCCGGGACGACGCCTACACCGCTGAGGTGACCGCGAACCCCGGCATCGCCGGCTACGCGAAGCTCCTGGGCGCCGGGAAGCCGCGCCAGCCGCTGGCCGAGTACTCCTCGCTCTACACGCCGTTCGAGACGCAGCTGATCAAGATCGTCTCGAAGCAGGAGAGCACCGAGGCCGGGCTGGACAAGGCCGCCGCCGAGGCGAAGAAGCTCCTGCCGGAGTTCAGCACCCCGTAAGGCCACCGAGGGCTGCCCCCTGCCGCGCCAGGGGGTGGCCCGCTCCGCTGACGCTCCTTCCCGTCCTTGTCCCATGAGGTGCCGAGATGACCACCGTCGTCGAGGGCAAGCCTGCCCGCCAGAGTCACCACGACCGGGGCTCCGGCCGCGGTCCGATGCGACGCATCAAGAACTCCTACGACCAGTACTGGTACGCCTGGGCCATGTGCGTGCCCGTCGTCCTGGTCCTGGGCGCTGTCGTCGCCTACCCCCTGATCCAGGGGATCTACCTGACGTTCACGGACGCCACCAGCCAGAACGTCGGACGCACCATCGGCGTCAACACGATCCCGGACACCTTCTCCTGGGTCGGGCTGAAGAACTACACCGAGATCCTCACCGGTCCCAACAACCAGTTCTGGCCCCACTTCACGTGGACCGTCGTGTGGACCATCGCCTGCGTCACCCTCACCTACGGCATCGGGCTCGGCTTCGCCGTGGCCATCAACCGGGAGATCAAGGCCCGCGGCTTCTACCGGATGCTGCTGATCCTGCCCTGGGCCGTGCCGACCTTCGTGACGATCTTCGCGTGGCGACTGATTCTCGCCGACGACGGTGTCGTCAACCAAGTCCTGCTCGCCATCGGGCTGGACGGACCGTCGTGGCTCAGCGACCCCTTCGCGCAGAAGGCCGCCGCGATCGCCGTGAACATCTGGTGCGGGGTGCCGTTCATGATGGTCTCCATGCTCGGCGGACTGCAGTCCATCCCCCGCGAACTCTACGAGGCGGCCGAGATGGACGGCGCCACGCCTTGGCAGCGCTTCGTCAACGTCACCCTGCCCGGTCTGCGCCCCGTGAGCAGCACCGTCATCCTGCTCGGTGTGATCTGGACCTTCAACCAGTTCAATGTGATCTTCCTGCTCTTCGGCGGCAACAGCGACAGCGTCCAGATCCTTGTGACCTACGCCTACCGGCTCTTCTTCGGCCAGCAGCCCCAGGACTACGCCCGCTCCGCGACCGTCGGGATCCTGTGCCTGTCGCTGCTGGTGGTCTTCACGAGCGTCTACCGCCGCTGGCTCAAGCGCAACAACGAGGGGGTCCTCGCATGACCACCACGACCACCCCGCCGACCGGACGCCTTGCGGCCGAGAACGACCCCCGCCGCCTGCGCAGCAGCCGCCGGCGCTCGGCCTCCGTCTCCCTGCACGCGCTGCTCGCGGCCGGCTCCTTCATCGCCGTCTTCCCGGTCCTGTGGATCTTCTACATCTCCCTCGGCCCGGACAAGAACGACTACCAGCACCCCTCCCGCATCCTGGGCAACGCGACGCTGGACAACTACACCCACGTCATCCAGAACACCGGCTTCGGCACGTGGATGCTCAACAGCCTCATCGTCGCCTTCGGCACCATGCTCATCGGTGTCCTCATCGCGGCCAGCGCCGCCTACGCCGTCTCCCGGATGAAGTTCCTCGGCCGCGGCTCGCTGATGTACACGTTCCTGCTCACCCAGATGTTCCCGGTCGCCGTCCTCATGGTCCCCCTCTACAAGATCATGGGCAGCCTGGGCCTCCTGGACACCTACGGCGGTCTGGTCCTGATCTACTGCTCGACCGCGGTGCCCTACTGTGCCTGGCTCCTCAAGGGCTACTTCGACACCATCCCCGCCGAGATCGACGAGGCCGGCCGCATCGACGGGCTCTCCCCGTTCGGTACCTTCTGGCGGCTGGTCCTCCCCCTGGCCCGGCCCGGCCTCTCGGTCGCCGCCTTCTACACCTTCATCACCGCCTGGGGCGAGGTCGCCTTCGCCTCGAAGTTCATGCTCACCGAGGAGCGGTACACCCTCGCGGTCGGCCTGCAGACCTACGTGAGCCAGTTCAACTCCCAGTGGAACTACCTGGCCGCCACCTCGGTCCTGATCGCCGTACCCGCCGGCGCGGTGTTCTACGTCGCGCAAAAGCACCTCGTGGCCGGCCTGACGGCCGGCGGCACCAAGGGCTGAGCCCCGGCCCCAGGCGCAACGCGCCCTCATATTGACCCCGTTCACGCCGGCGTGCCGCTCCGCCGCGCCCTGACGTGAGGACTCGTATTCATGTCCCAGTTGCTCGCTGCTGCCCACCCGCCCGCCTCGTCGCGTCCCGCCACGGACTGGTGGCGGGAGGCGGTGATCTATCAGGTCTACCCCCGCAGCTTCGCCGACGCCGACGGAGACGGCATGGGCGATCTGCCCGGCATCACCAGCCGCCTGCCCTATCTGCGCGACCTCGGCGTGGACGCCGTGTGGCTGTCGCCGTTCTACGCCTCCCCCCAGGCCGACGCCGGCTACGACGTTGCCGACTACCGCGTGGTCGACCCGATGTTCGGCACCCTCGACGATGCCGTCGTCCTCATCGGCGCAGCACACCGCCTGGGCCTCAGGATCCTCGTCGACCTGGTCCCCAACCACTGCTCCGACCAGCATGCCTGGTTCCAGCAAGCCCTGCGTGAGGGCCCGGCCTCCCGCATACGTGAGCGGTTCCACTTCCGCGACGGAAAGGGCAAGCACGGGGAACTGCCGCCCAACGACTGGGAGTCCGTCTTCGGCGGACCGGCCTGGACGCGCACGAAGAACCCCGACGGCACCCCGGGTCAGTGGTATCTGCACCTGTTCGCGCCCCAGCAGCCCGACTTCAACTGGAAACACCTTGCGGTCCGCGACGAGTTCCGCTCCATCCTGCGGTTCTGGCTCGACCTCGGCGTCGACGGCTTCCGCATCGACGTCGCGCACGGCCTGGTCAAGGCCGACGGCCTGCCCGATCTCGGCGACCACGAGCGGCTGAAGCTCCTGGGCAACGACGCCGGCCCCTGCTTCGACCAGGACGGCGTCCACGAGATCTACCGCGACTGGCACACCATCTTCGCGGAGTACGACGGCGAGCGGATCGGCGTCGCCGAGGCATGGGCCCCGACCCTGGAGCGGACCGCGAACTACGTCCGCCCCGACGAACTGCACCAGGCGTTCAACTTCCAGTACCTCGCCACCGCCTGGCAGGCGCAACCGCTGCGGGACGTCATCGAGGGCACCCTGCGCGCGATGCGGCCGGTCGGCGCCCCGGCCACCTGGGTCCTGTCCAACCACGACGTCACCCGGCACGCCACCCGCTTCGCCAACCCGCCGGGCCTGGGCACCCAGATCCGCGAGGCCGGAGACCGCGAGCTCGGCCTGCGCCGCGCGCGGGCGGCGACCCTCCTCATGCTCGCCCTTCCCGGGTCGGCCTACATCTACCAGGGCGAGGAACTGGGCCTTCCCGACGTCACCGACCTGCCCGACGAAGTCCGCCAAGACCCCGCCTACTTCCGCGGCGCGGGCCAGGACGGCTTCCGTGACGGCTGCCGTGTCCCGATCCCCTGGTCCGGCACCCGCGCCCCCTACGGCTTCAACAGCGTCGAGGACGGCCCGAGCTGGCTTCCCCAGCCCGACACATGGGCGGCCCTCAGCGTGGAGGCCCAGACCGGCGACCCCGACTCCACCCTGGAGATGTACCGCAGCGCGCTCGCCCTGCGCCGCGACCACCCCGCTCTCGGCGGCGCCGACAACCTGCGCCGGCTTCCGAGCCCCGACGGTGTCCTCGTCTTCGAGCGCACCACCGATGACGGCCCGGCGTTCCTCTGCACGGTCAACGTCACCGACGCCCCCGTCACCCTCCCCACCCCCGGTCGGCTCCTCATGGCCAGCGACCGCGTCACGGCCGGTGACACCCACACCGTGCAGCCGGCGGACACCACTGCCTGGTGGACGACCGCCTGACCCTCCCTGTACCTGCTGACGGCCCCCTCCAGGGCCGTCAGCAGGCAAGCCACAACCTCCCCCGCGACACAACGAGGTGCCCATGACATCCCGTTCCACCTCCGCGCGCGGCCGTGGCCGCCTGACGAGGAGGTCAGCCGCCCTGGCCCTCAGCCTCGTCGCCGGCACCGCCGCGATCCCGGCCATCGCCGCCGACGACGCCGAGGCTTCCCAGCCCACCACGGTCGCCGTCGCCTCCGACTTCGACCACCAGCTCGGCTGCGCCGGAGACTGGGCGCCCGACTGCGACCAGGCCCAGATGCGGCTCCGCCCCGACGGCACCTGGGCGCTGACCGCACGCCTGGCCGCCGGCACGTACAACTACAAGGCAGCCCTCGACCGGAGCTGGGCCGTCAACTACGGCCTGAACGCGACGCCCGGAGGCGCGAACATCCCGCTGACCGTGCCCGCCGGAGGCGCCGAGGTCACCTTCGTCTACGACCCGGTCACCCACTGGATCACCGACACCCTCAGCACCACGCTGGTCACCGCGCTCGGCACCTTCCAAAGCGAGCTGGGCTGTGCGACGGACGGCGCCGCCGACTGCCTGGCGTCCTGGCTGACCGATCCCGACGGCGACGGCATCGCCACCTTCACCACCACCAAGCTCCCGGCCGGCACCCACACCGTGCAGCCCGGCCTCGGCCTGCCCGCCCAGCCCACCGGTGACAAGACCACGTTCACCGTGGCTGCCGACGGGGCGGAGACCACCTTCGCCTACAGCACCGCCTCCAAGACGCTGAGCTTCTATCCGGGCAAACCGAAGCCGAGCCTGGCTCCCCGTTCCGGTCACTGGCTCGCCCCGGACCTGATCGCCTGGGACGTCGAGGACAGCCCCGCCGGCACCACCTACCAGCTGGCGACCGCCCCCGACGGCGGCCTCGCGGCCGGAGGGACCGGCATCACCGGCGGCACCAGCATCCCCCTCCGGTACGACCCGGAGGGCCTTCCGAAGTCCGTGAAGGCCACGTACCCGCACCTGGCGAAGCTCGGCGCGCTGCGCGTCCCCGCCGCCTGGGCCGCCAAGGCCCGCGAACTCGTCAAGGGCCAGAGCGCCGTCGCGGCCATCGGCCCCGACGGGCAGCTCATCAATGCCACCGGGCTGCAGACCGCCGGCGTCCTCGACGCCCTGTACGCGGCCGAGGCCGGCAAGGCCACCCTCGGCCCCGTCTTCCGCGACAAACGCCCGACCCTCTCCCTGTGGGCGCCGACCGCCCAGTCCGTCGGCATCGAGCTGTACGACAGCCCCTCCTCCGCCAAGGCCCGGGTCCTGCCGCTGACGCTCGACCGCAGCACCGGCGTGTGGTCGGTGCACGGTGAGAAGGACTGGAAGGGCCTCTACTACCACTACCAGGTCGAGGTGTGGTCGCCCGCGGCGCAGAAGACCGTCACCAACATCGTCACCGACCCGTACTCGCTGTCGCTGTCGGCGAACTCGCAGCGCAGCCAGATCGTCGACCTCGAGGACCGTGCCACGGCACCCAAGGGCTGGGACGAGACACGGCCTCCGAAGGCGCTTCCCCTGGAGAAGCAGCAGATCCAGGAAGTCCACATCCGCGACTTCTCCTCCGCCGACACGAGCGTGCCCGCCGACAAGCGCGGCACCTACCTGGCCTTCGCCGAGCCCGGCTCGCGCGGCATGAAGCACCTGAAGGACCTCAAGGCCGCCGGCGTCGCCACCGTCCAACTCCTGCCCGCCTTCGACTTCGCCGGCACCCCCGAGCTCCGCGCCGACCAGGCCGCCCCGTCCTGCGACATGGACGCCATGGCCCCCGACTCGCCCGAGCAGCAGGCGTGCGTCGCCTCCACCCAGGCCCGCGACGCCTACAACTGGGGCTACAACCCCTTCCACTTCACCGCCCCCGAGGGCGCCTACGCCACCGCGCCTGACGGCACCGACCGCATCGTCGAGTTCCGCCGGATGGTGAAGGCCCTCCACGACGCCGGCCTCAGCGTCGTCATGGACGTCGTCTACAACCACACCGCCGCCGCCGGACAGGACCCCGCCTCCGTCCTCGACAAGATCGTTCCCGGCTACTACCAGCGCCTGGACGACACCGGCACCGTCACCCGCGACAGCTGCTGCGCCGACACCGCCCCCGAGAACGCGATGATGAACAAGCTCGTCGTCGACTCCGTCACCACCTGGGCCAAGCACTACCGCATCGACGGCTTCCGCTTCGACCTCATGGGCCTGGACCCCAAGCAGACCATGCTCGACGTCAAGTCGTCCCTGGCCAAGCTGACCCCCGGCCGCGACGGCATCGACGGCAAGGCCAGCCTCCTGTACGGCGAGGGCTGGAACTACGGAATCGTCGCGGGCGACGCCCGCTTCGTCCAGGCCACCCAGAAGAACATGGCCGGCACCGGCATCGGCACCTTCAACGACCGGCTCCGTGACGGCGCCCGCGGCGGCGGCATCTCCGACGCCGACCCCCGTGGGCAGGGCTTCGCCAGCGGCCTGTTCACCGCCCCCAACGGGGCCGAGGTCAACGGCACCCCCGAGCAGCAGAAGACCCGCCTGCTCCACGACATGGATCTGGTCAAGACCGGCCTGGCGGGCAACCTCGCCGACTACGCCTTCACCACCAGCGACGGCACCCGCCGCACCGGCGCCCAGATCGACTACAACGGCCAGCCGGCCGGCTACACCGCCTCACCTGGTGAAGCCGTCAACTACGTCGAGGCCCACGACAACCTCGCCCTGTTCGACGCCCTCGCCTACAAGCTTGCGCCCAGCACCACCCCGGCGGCCCGAGCCCGCCTCCAGGCCCTCGCACTCGCCACGAGCACCCTCTCCCAGAGCCCGTCCATGGCCCAGGGCGGCACCGACCTGCTCCGCTCGAAGTCCCTGGACCACAACTCCTACGACAGCGGCGACTGGTTCAACGCCATCCAGTGGGACTGCCGCGCCGGCAACGGCTTCGGCCGCGGCCTGCCGCTCGCCGAGTCCAACAGTGGCCAATGGCCGCTCGCCAGGCCGCTGCTGGCCGACCCGACGCTGCGCCCCGGCTGCACCGAGATCAGTGACACCACCGCCCAGTTCCAGCAGTACCTGAGGATCAAGCAGTCCACGCCGCTGTTCTCCCTCGGCACCGCCGAGGCCGTCAGCAAGCGCCTGACCTTCCCGCTGTCGGGGACCAAGACGGAGAAGCTGGGCGTCATCGCCCAGCACATCGACGGCCGCGGCCTCGACACCTACCGGTCCGTCACCGTCGTCTACAACGCCACACCCACCGCTCAGACCCAGACTGTCGAGAACCTCGCCGGCACCCGGCAGGTTCTGCACCCCGTCCAGAGCGGCGGCAGCGACGCCGTCGTCAAGACGGCGTCCTTCGACCGGGCGACGGGCACGTTCACCGTCCCCGCCCACACCGTCGCCGTCTTCATCGAGAAGTAACACCCCCAGCACCAAGACAGCCCGGTCGGGCAGCGCGCAGGCGCTGCCCGACCGGGCCGCCCGTACTTCCGCCGCCTCCCGGGCGGGCCCCGGCACCCACCCGGCACCACGAGACGGCCTGGAAGCGGCGTGTTTCCGTAACGGTCCACAAGGGTCCTGCTCGATCCATTGACGACCTCAACTATCCACGTTACTAAGTTGAGTTACACATGGATTAGCACTCGATCGCGTTCCTCGACGGCATGCTGTCCGTGCCAGCAGTCGGAGTCCTGCCGCAGAGCCGCGCCGCTGGTCGGGACACCAGCGCCGCCTTCCCTCACCACCCGCACCGCGGCATCCCGCCGCCCGGACGGGTGATCCACATCCCGAGGAGGCACCCCCTTGCACGGCACCACGACGCGCCGCCCCCGGCGCCCCAGAGCACGAGCCGCGTCCGCGGCCCTCGCCGCGATCGCCATGGGACTGGCGCTCGTGCCCGCCCTGTCCACAGCCGCCCAGGCCGAGACACCCACGACCGCCGTCTCCGTCCCCGGCACGTTCAACAGCGAGATCGGCTGCGCCGGCGACTGGGCTCCCAGCTGCGCCAAGGCCCAGCTCACCGCCCGCACCGACGGCTCCCGAGCCTGGTCGAAGACCCTCACCCTGCCGGGCGGCTCCCACGCCTACAAGGCGGCCCTCAACAACAGCTGGGCCGACAACTACGGCGCCCACGCCCAGTACCACGGCGCCGACATCCCTCTCCAGGTGCCCGCCGGCGGCAAGAACGTCACCTTCGTCTACGATCCGGTCACCCACTGGATCGCCGACGACATCAACAACAAGATCGTCACCGCTGCGGGCTCCTTCCAGTCCGAGCTGGGCTGCGCGGCCGACTGGGCCCCCGACTGCCTGACCTCCTGGCTCAAGGACATCGACGGCGACGGCACCTACACCTGGTCCACCACCGCCATCCCGGCCGGCACCTGGAAGGTCAAGGCCGCCATCGGCCAGTCCTGGGCCGAGAGCTACGGCCAGGGCGGCAGCCCCACGGGCGCCGACATCAGCTTCACCGTCCCCGCCAACGGCGCCACCACCGACTTCTCCTACAACAGCACCACCCACGTCCTGAGCGTGCGCACGCAGGAGCCGCCCGGCCCCGCCCTCGGCGGCACACTCGGCGCCCTGTACACGCCCACCCAGACGACCTTCCGGATCTGGTCACCCGACAACTCCCAGGTGAGCGTCACCGTCGGCGGACAGACGCACACCCTCCGGCCCGCCGACGTCAGCGGCTACACGGACGTCTACCAGGCCGTCGTCCCCGGCGACCTCAAGAACCAGCCCTACCAGTTCCGCGTCGGCAACAACGCGGTCCGCGACCCGTACGCCCGTATGGTCAAGCCCGGCACAACCGAGGGCATCGTCGTGGACGCCGAGGCCGTCCAGCCCACCGGTGGCTGGGCCCCCAGGCCCGCCCTCACCAAGCGGGAGGACGCCGTCGTCTACGAGCTGAGCGTCCGCAACTTCACGATCGACCCCAGCTCCGGAGTCGACAGCGCCAAGCGCGGCAAGTTCCTCGGCCTCACCCAGACCGGCACCACGCACAACGGCGTCAGGACCGGCATCGACCACCTCAAGGAACTCGGCGTCACGCACGTGCAGCTGATGCCGGCCTTCGACTTCCACAGCACCGTGCCCAACTGGGGCTACGACCCGCTCAACTACAGCGTCCCCGAGGAACAGTTCTCCCAGTTCACCGCGCCCGAGGACCGGATCCGTGAGTTCAAGAACATGGTCAACGAGTTCCACAAGAACGGCATCCGCGTCCTCATGGACGTCGTCTACAACCACACCGCCAACAAGGACGTCTTCCAGAACATCACCGGCAAGTACTACACCCCGACCGACCTGTCGGCCACCGGCAACTCCATCGACGACGGCAACCCGATGGTCAGCCGCGTGATCCGCGACTCCCTCGAGTACTGGGTCAAGAACTACAACATCGACGGCTTCCGCTTCGACCTCCTGGGCATCCACCACGCCAAGAACGTCGACGCCTGGGCCAAGCACCTCAACGCCGCCTTCCCCGACCGCATCCTGCAGATCCACGGCGAGCCCTGGAGCGGCGGAGTCAGCGACCCCCAGGAAGCCGTCAAGGTCCGCTACGGCACCGCCCCCACCCTCGCCGACGGCCACGTCGGAGTCTTCAACGGCGCCTACCGCGACGCCATCAAGGGCGGCACCCGCGACCGCGTCCTCGGCTACATGGGCGGCTCCTCCTCCAACACCTCCGCCATCGCCCTCGGCATGCGCGGCTCCCCACTGGCCACCAAGAGCACCAGCGCCCTGTCCAACCCCTGGGACCCGGCCTTCGCCTACGACCCGGAGCAGACCCTCAACTACGTCTCCGCCCACGACGACCTCAACCTCTGGGACAAGATCACCTACTCCGGAGTGCCAGGCGGCCCCGCCGGGCGCGCCGGACAGATGAACCGCTTCGCCGCCGGCATCGTCCTCACCTCCCAGGGCATCCCCTTCTTCTACGAAGGCGACGAGTTCCTCCACTCCAAGGTCGTCAACGGCGACTACGAAACCGCGAAGAACTCCTACGAGGCCGGCGACCACGTCAACGCCCTCCAGTGGGGCGAGAAGGCCCAGAACGCCGCCGCCTTCCGCTACTACAAGGACGCCATCGCGCTCCGCAAGAACAGCCCCGCGCTGCGCCTGAGCACCTGGGACGCGGTGAAGGCTCAGATGTCCACCACCACCGACGGATCCGTCGTCACCTCGGCGATCAGCTCCAACGCCGCCGCGCCCACCAGCCACGACACCGTGGTCGTCTACAACCCGACGAACAGCCCCTACAACGTGACTCTGCCCGCGGGCACCTGGAAGAAGGTCCTCGACACCAACGGGGCCGCTGACTTCACCAGCACCACCGCCGACGGACTCGCCGTCACCGTCTTCAAGAAGTCATGACCGCCACCTGACGCCGTGTGCCGCCGCCCCGGAACGGCGGCACACAGCCGTGCTCCCTCAACCGGCCCGCGCCGGCGCGTCCGTCAGGGCAGGGTCCACTTCTGGTTGGCTCCGGTGTGGCAGGTCCACAGGTGGACCGCGGTGCCGTCGACTTCTGCGCGCTGCTCCGGTTGCAGGTCCAGAGCTGCACCTTCGTACCGTCGGCTGTCTGAGCGCCGTCGACTTCCAGGCACTTGCCGTTGACCCCCTTCACCGCACCGGAGCGGGGGCCGGTTCCTGGCCGCCGCCCTGCTTGACGCGGATGTTGCGGCAGGACACGTCGTCGCCGTCGCCGTGGTTCTGGATGCCGATGTGGCCCTGGCGCAGGCTGCGGGCCGGGTCGGTGTTGGTGTAGTCGTTGATCTTCCGGCCGTTGAGGAAGATTTCCAGCCGTTCGCCGGTGACGCGGAGTTCGTAGGTGTTCCACTCGCCCGGCGGATTGAGCGCGGCGTCGCGGGCGGCGATGTCGGCGGACTGGAAGCCGTAGACGGCCCCGGTGGTGCGGTCCGGCCGAGTCGGTGGCGTCGATCTGGATCTCGTAGCCGTTGTTCACCGCCGACCAGGGGTCGTCGGAGGCCGGGAAGCCGATGAAGACCCCGGAGTTGTCGTCCCCGGCGGCCTTCCAGTCGAGCTTGACGGAGTAGTCGCCGGTGAACTCCTGGGCGGAGTACCAGAGCATGCCCAGTCCCCCTGCGAGGTGAGGGCGCCGTCCGCCAGGGTGAACCCGCCGGGGCCGGCCTGCTTCCAGCCGGTGGTGGACGAGCCGTCGAAGAGGGGGGTGTAGCCGGTCTCCGGACGGCAGTCGGCCTCGGTCGTCCCGGCGGCCCAGCGGATGCCGCCGAGGAGGTGCCGCCGGAAGGCGGGCTCGGCGTACGACTCGGGCACGTACCGGAACTGGTCGCACGCGAGCCGCAGTTGTCGGACGCGGGCGTACAACTGATCACCGCGCTCCTGGACAACGGCCCGGACAGTCACGGGATGCACGGGCTGCTGTCCTCGGCCGGCACGCTGGTGACCGGCGCCGACGCCCGCTCTGTCATGCGGGTCTTCGAGATCGACGCGACGCCCACGTACCACCTGATCGGCCCGGACGGCACAGTCACCGCCCACTCCGCGAACCTGGCCGGCATACCGCTCCCGCTTCCGACGAACTGAGCCCCGGTGCACACCGACACCTCCGCCGTACCCCCGCTCCCGATCCGGGTGGAAGAACCGGCCTCCTCTCCACCCCGCGCGCCGGGGGTACTGGCCGGTGCGCGCCTCCTGCGCCGTGCCTGCCTGCTGTACCTGCGCGCGGCACCGGCTCAGGCCCTGCTCCGGCTCGTCATCGGTCTGCTGTCCGGAGCCGCGCCGGTGGTCTCGGCCTGGGCCGCGAAGTCGATCCTGGACGGGCTCAGCGGCCGAGGGGGGCCGCCGTTGTGGATGTCCGTCACCGTACTGGCCGCAGCCGGCGGCATGATCGCCGTCGCTGGTGAGGTCGCACAGTACGCGGAACGGGAAGCCGACCGCAGGGTCACCCTGCACACGCGGGCCGAACTGTTCGCGGCGGTCAGTCGTGGCGAAGGGCTCGCCGAGCTGGAGGACCCGGCGCATCGGGACCACCTGCATCTCGCACAGCAGGCCGGTCAGACCAGCCCACAGCTGGTGACCGGAACCGTGCTGGCCGTCCTCCAGAGTCTGCTCACGGTCGGCGGGTTCGTCACCGTCCTCTACGGGTTCTCCCCGCTCATCGCCGCTCTCGTACTGTCGGCCACGGCGCCGGCTCTCTACGCGCAGTTCAGGCTGGGCCGTCGCCGCAGCGAGGTGGCCGAGCTCACCACTCCTGAAGCACAAGCCGGCGAACGCGACGTCGACCGAACAGCCCTGCGGGTCGAGAGCGCCCTCGCCCTCGCCTCCGGTCTGCTCGCGGCCACGGCGCTGGCCACCGCCGTACATCTCATCGACACCGGACGAGGAGGCGTCGGCGATCTCGCCGTCGTGACAGCCGCCCTCGCCATCGTCCAGTCCACCATCACCTCCCTGGCCGGCCTGCTGGGCTCGGTACATCAGGCCCTGCTGCTCTTCCGCCACTACTGGGAACTCGTCCAGCCGCCCGCACGGCGCGCGGAGTCTCTTCCCGACGTGTCACCACTGCGCCAGGGAGTCGTCCTCCGTGATGTCTGGTTCCGCTATCACCCCACCCACGAGTGGGTACTGCGGGGGGGGACCTCACCATCCGGCGAGGGGAGACAGTGGCTCTGGTCGGAGTCAACGGCGCGGGCAAGTCCACCCTCGTCACGCTCGTGTGCGGCCTCTACCAGCCCACCCGCGGCACCGTCACCTGGGACGGCACCAGCCTGGACGCCCTCGCTCTCGCATCGCTCCGCCGCCGTATCGGAGTCGTGTTCCAGGACTTCATGGCCTACGACATGTCGGCCGCCGACAACATCGCCGTCGGCGACCTCAACGCCTTCGGCGACCTGCCCCGTCTGCGCATGGCCGCCGACCGAGCAGGAATCGACGCCGCCCTCGCCGCCCTCCCCCACGGATACGAAACGTGGCTCAGCCGCACGCACCTGCCCAAAACCGCCACCGAACCGGGCGGCCCGACCACCTGGCGCCGAGGTCGTCCCGCACCGGCCGACCGGTCTTCCGTGCCGGATCAGACCGGCGTCCTGCTCTCCGGGGGCCAGTGGCAACGCATCGCGATCGCCCGCGCCCTGGTCCGCGACGACGTCGACCTGATGATTCTCGACGAACCGTCATCGGGCCTCGATCCCCTGGCGGAACGCGAGATCCACGTCGGCCTGCGGGAACACCGGGGCGGACGCAGCAGTCTGCTCATCTCTCACCGCCTGAACACCGTCCGGGACGCAGACCGCATTCTCGTCCTGCGAGACGGCCAGGTCATCGAGGAAGGCGATCACGAAACCCTCATGAAGCTGCACGGAGACTACGCGGCGATGTTCCTCGCCCAGGCCGACGGCTACCAACTGCGCCACGGACAGCCGACCGGGACGGCGGAACAGTAGGCACGCTCGTGAGTAACGAGACCCCGCCACTCATTCGGCCAGGGGAGCCCAGGCCAGGGCGCGCCGACAACCGAGGCGGATGTCCTCCACGTGAGGCGCGATGTCCTCAGGACCTTCCCCGAGGAAGCCTTCTCGCACCGCGGTGAGTCCGGGGCCCAGACGCAGATGTAGACCCCAGGTGAGAAGGACGGTGGCGAACCCGACAGCTGCGTGGCCGCGCAGGTCGACGCCCGCCACCTCGCTCAGCGCGGTGGCGTACGCGGCCAGCAGTTCCCTCTCGTCGAGGTACCCGACGCCCCCGAAGGCCCTGTAGAGCGAAGCGAAAGTTCCGAGGTCGTATCCGACCGGTCCCACGCCCACGTGCTCCCAGTCGATCAGGGTCATCGTCCCGTCGTCGGCAACGCCCGCGTTGCGGGGGTGGAAGTCGCCATGCACGAGAGTGCTGGGGAGACGGCGGGCCAAGGCGGTGACAGCGTCCGCCCGGTCCAGAAGACGGTGCAGGGCGTCCACCTCGGCGCCTGGAAAGAGATGGCGCAGCCGCTCGTCCCCGGCCAGCGCGTCGAGATTGGCATGCCCGGCCGGCACATGGTGCGCGTACGCGTTGCCGCCGTCGCGCTCCAACCATTCGGTATCCAGGCAGGCGGCACCGGCTCCAGGAACGTACAGCGAGGCCATCAGCCGGGCAGCTGTCAGGGCGGATGTGGGCACCCATGGCCGCAGCAACACCTCACTGGCGTCTCGCATCACGATCCACACGGCCTCGTCATGCCGCACCACGGCGGTGTCCGCGGGCAGAGCCAGGCCGGACGGCAGCCGGCCAGGCAGGTCACCGTCCAGGAACAGCGCCTCCCGGTGCCCCAGGGAGGCGTCCCGCGCATCAAGCCCCGAACGGTGTCCCCACCAGGGCATTTTAACGATCCAGTTCTCGGGTTCCGCTCCGATGCCGACCTCGACGGTGACTCCGAGCACGGCGGCCTGGCCCAACCCGGGCGACAGATCCCGCACCGCGATCACCTGGGGCTTCCCGGCGGCACCGGGCCTGGAGGCGAGGACTTCCGCGAGCGTCGCAGCGCTCGGAAACCGCCTGTCAGCCATCCTCTTCTCCTTTGCTTCCGGCCGTGGCGGAGTGGGCCGCTTCAGCGCTGCGCCGTGTGCATCCTCGCGTACGGGCCGCCTCGGTCGATGAGTTCGTCATGGGTTCCCACTTCCGCAATACGGCCGCGGTCCATGACGACGATGCGGTCGGCGTCCTGGATCGTGGAGAGGCGGTGGGCGACCACGAAGACGGTCCGGCCCCGCACCAGACGGCTCAGCGCCTGCTGGATCAGCGCTTCCGAGGGGTTGTCGAGGGCCGAGGTGGCTTCGTCGAGGACGAGCACGCGGGGATCGCGGATGAGAGCCCGGGCGATGGCCAGGCGTTGCTTCTGACCGCCGGACAGCCGGGCGCCGCGCTCCCCCACGACGGTGTTGACGCCGTGCGGGAGGCTGTCGACGAACTCCAGCGCGTTGGCGTCCTGGAGGGCCTGTCGAACAGCCTCCTTGCCGATGTCGCGCAGACCGTACGTGACGTTCTCCTCGATCGTGCCCTCGAAGAGGATCGACTCCTGGGGTACGACGGAGACGAAGCGGCGGTAGCTCCGCAGGTCGAGCCGGGCCATGTCGGTGCCGTCGAGGAGGATGCGGCCGCCGGTGGGACGGATGAAGCCGATCAGCAGGTTGAGGACGGTGGACTTGCCCGCTCCCGACGCCCCGACGAGAGCGACGGTCTCCCCACGACGCGCGGACAGGGTCACCCGGTCGACGGCGACCTGTCGGTCTGCCGCGCCGGGTTCCCCGTAGGCGAAGCTCACGTTCTCGAAGTCGATGCGCCCCTCGACGGAGGAGATCTGCTCCTTGCCGGTGTTCCGCTCCAGGTCGGGCTCCTGAAGCACTTCGCCGATCGAGCGCACCGACTCCAGTCCCTTGCTGAGGACCGGGGCGAGGCTGAGCAGCGTGGTGACGGAACCCGTCAGGATGGTGAAGAAGCCGCTCAGCATGACGACGTCGCCGGCCGTGACGGGCAGCCAGCCGTGGTACGCCACCAGCGCCGAACCCGTCAGGCACAGCAGACCGAGTGTGTTCAGCACGATCCACGCCAGCGAGCCGAAGCGGCCGTTGAGCAGGTCGAGCCGGATGCCCTCCGAGCGGACCTCGTCCAGCGTGGCGTTCACGCGACCGAGGGCCGCGTGCTCCAGGCCGTGGGCCCGGGTGATGGGGATGAGCGAGGTCACCTCCCCCACCCTGGAGGACAACTGCTCAACGCGGCGCCGGAAGAGTTCGTTCTGGTCCCGGAGCCGGCCCCGAAGCCTCATCACGAGCAGCCCCGCCGCCGGGACGACGATCAGGAAGACGGGCAGGAAGGACGGGACGCGCAGCCCGATCACGACCAGGCCCCCGACGAGGGTGACGACGGCCGCGAGGCCGAGATCGGCGCACTGCATGAGCATCTGCTCGACCGCTTCGGCGTCCCGGATTACCTTCGCCTGAAGGACACTCGCACTGGTCCGCGAGTGGTAGCCGATCGACAGCTACTGCATACGGGCGCACAGCGCCGAGCGCAGCATCGTGCCAAGGCCGCGCACGATGGTTCCCATACAGCGCACGTAGACCAGGTGCAGGGGGAAGTTGAGCAGGAGGATCGTCAGCAGAACCGCGGTGGCGGTCCACAGCTCGGACACGGGTCGGTGTTCCACCACCACGTCGAGGATCACGGCCGTGATGAGAGGCAGCAGCCAGATGGGGCTGTGCTTGGCGACGAAGGTCACGACGGCCACTGTCAGCCTCGGGAGTTCGGGGCGCAGGAGCCGGCCGAGGGTGCGTACGGGGTTCTTCCCGCCGTAGACGTGGTCGGCGGGCAGGGAGGCCGCCCGTGAGGTGGGCTGTTTCTGTCGCATGGGTGCCATCTCTGCTCTGCCGGAAAACGGGGTGCGGGGCGGCGCGCCGGTCCGTGGACCGGTCGCGCCGCCCGTACTCCTTACGTCTGCCGTGGTCGCGTCACCAGGTGGACGGTGCCGGTGGCGCGACGACGGGCGGGCGGTCCTCGCAGGTGATGGTGCTCGGCAGCAGCCAGGGCGCGAGCCAGCCGCCGTCGTTGCCGCCGAGGTCGGTCAGGGCGAACTCCGAGCCTGTACCGGGGAAGTTGAAGGAGCCGCAGTTGTTGACGCCGACGGCGCCGACGTTGCGGGCGTCGACGTTCTCGAAGGTGGCGGAACCCTTCACCCGGGCGCTGACGACGGAGTTCCCGGTGCCGTCGACGCGGACGTCCTTGAAGTGGACGGCCGGGATATCAACCTTGTCCTTCACCCCGTAGTCGCTGACCAGCATGATCGCGTTGTAGGTGGAGTCGAGGTAGTGGTCGCCGGTGACGCGGACGTCGGCGTCGATGCTCTTGTCCAGGGCGTAGAACCAGATCGCGCCCAGGCCGATCCGCCAGTTGAGGTCGAGGGTGCCGGCCCGGACAGTGGTGTTGTCGGTGAAGCGGAGGGCGCCGGTGAAGGGCTCGGCTCCGAACCGGGAACCGGCGTGCAGACCGCTGCCCTCGCGTACCGGGTCGGCGACGAGGTTGCCGCTGACGGTGTTGTCCTCGCCGCCGTAGATCGCGATGCCGTTGGCGAGGGTCGGGGACTGGACGGTGTTGCGGGAGAAGGTGTTGCGGGCGTCGGTGGTCGTGTCCGACCACATGGCCAGGCCGTCGTCGCCGGTGTTGCGGACGAAGTTGTTGTGAACCAGGGAGTCGGTGACGCCGGTGTGGAAGTTGAGGGCGTCGGCGATCTGGTCGGTGATCACGTTGTCCGTGACCCGCACGTTCGCCATCGGACCGTCGAACCACAGGCCGACCTTGGTGTGGTGCAGGTACAGGCCGTCGATCGTGGAGTCGCTCATGGCCCCGCCGATCGCGTTGACCTGGTCGCTGTCGATCCGCTCGCGGACGTCACCCTCGATGGCGAAGCCGCGCAGGTGCACGTTCCGGCTGCCGCCCTCGGCCGCGCTCCTGCCGTACAGGCCGACGCCGGTGTGCCGGGAGCCGTCGGGGGCGGGCTCGGCCAGGGTGACCTGGCGGCCCTTGAGGACGGTGTGCCAGTTGCCCGCGCCGACGATCGTCACGTCGTCCACCACGATGTGGCGGTTGACCTGGAACGTGCCCGGGGGCATGTAGACGTTCCGGCCGACGCGCTGGGCGAAGGCGATGGCCCGCTCGATGGCGGGGGCCGCGTCACGCCGGCCGGTGGGGTCGGCGCCGAAGGCCAGGACGTTCACGCCGCCGCGCTCCACGTGCGGCGGGGCGACCAGCTCGATGTCGAGGAGGTCGATCACCGTCCAGGCCGCGGGGCTGTTCGCGGGGATGGTGAGCCGGACCCGGTCCCCGGCCCGGTAGGTGCGGCCGAGGTGGAGCCGCTGCTCGTCGTAGAAGTGGGTGGGCCGGAACGGCTTGGTGATCTCCGGCGCCGGGGTGGTGGCCGCGGGGACGCAGGCGCACTCGGTGATCCACCAGTCGGGGTGGAGGAGGTCGGCGCGCGGGTCGTTGGTGAAGGGGTACTGGTTGTAGAGCCAGGAGTACTGGGAGGTCAGCGTCATCGTCTCGCGGTGGCGTCCGTCGACGCTGACGTCGAGCGGAGCGGTGATGCCGCCGCCCTCGGGCGCGTCGGGAACGCTGTAGCGGACGGTGAGGGCGTTGGCGGGCCGCGGCAGGACGAACTCGACGTGCTGCCCTGCGGTCAGCCGTACGGCGGAGCGTCCTGACGCCTCGGAGGGAAGCGTGTAGGGCGTCCGGTCCGGTCCGATGACCGTGCCGTCGGTGACGGCGTTCTCCGCCTCCTGCTCGTCGAAAGCGACGGTGGCGCCGCGGCCTGTGACGAGCTCGGGGGCGAGGGCCGCCCTGGTGACCACCGGACCAACGGCGCCGGCCTGCTTGTGGTCTGCAGTGCCCGCCGTCGCGACGCCGTCGAGGCCGACACTCAGGCTCAGTGCGAGGGCGGCGGTCGTGAGCACGGCTCTTCGGCCGCTACGGGCGCCGCGTCCGGATCGGCTCGCATGCATATCGGGCTCACTTCCGTCAGAGGTGATGCGGACATCGCCCGAGCGTGCGGCCCGGGCCGTGGGAGCAGCAGGCCCGGTGTGCTGACTCCTCGCGAGGGGCCAGCACACCGGGCATCCCGCCGTGCGCGGCGTGGTCAGGTATGCCGTCGGACGGCGAGCACTCCGTCGAGTGGCGGCGTGGTCAGGTACGCAGCCAGACGGCGGTGTCCGGGGGGAGGACGCCGTCCGCCGGCAGCTCGTCGCTGGCGAGCAGGACATCGGTGTGCGTCGGAAGGGGTACGGAGTGGCCGGCAAGGTTGACGACGCAGAGGAGGTTCTCCGCGCGGGCGAAACTCAGCACACCCTCGGGCGACGGCAGCCATCCCATGGGTCCGTCTCCGAGTCCGGCCTCCGTGCGGCGCAGCTCCAGGGCGGTGCGGTAGAGGCTGAGCATGGAGCCGGGGTCGGCCGCCTGCCGGTCGACGGCGTAGCGGGCCCAGTCGGCGGGCTGCGGCAGCCACGGCTCCGTACCGCCGAAGCCGTACGCCGGGGCGTCGGCCTCCCACGGGAGGGGAACGCGGCAGCCGTCACGGCCGGGATCGACGCCTTCGGAGCGGAAGTGCATGGGGTCCTGGATGCGGTCCCGGGGAATGTCCGCCTCGGGCAGCCCCAGTTCCTCGCCCTGGTACAGGTAGACGGAGCCGGGCAGGGCGAGGGTGAGGAGGGCGGCGGCGCGGGCGCGGCGGGTGCCGAGTGCCAGATCGGTGGGGGTACCGAAGCGCTTCTTGGCGAAGTCGAAGCCGGTGTCCTCGCGGCCGTAGCGGGTCACGGTGCGGGTGACGTCGTGGTTGCAGAGTACCCAGGTGGCGGGGGCATTGACGGGGGCGTGTTCGGCGAGGGTGGCGTCGATGACGGAACGCAGCCGGTCCGGGTCCCAGGGGCAGACGAGGAAGTTGAAGTTGAAGGCGGTGTGGAGTTCGTCGGGGCGGAGGTAGCGGGCGAAGCGTTCGGCGTCGGGGAGCCAGACCTCGCCGACGAAGACGCCGCCGTACTCGTCGGCGATCGCGCGCCAGGAGCGGTAGATGTCGTGGATCTCGTCCTGGTCGATGTACGGGTGCGGGTCGACGCCCTCGACGAAGTCGGGGAGGCTGGGGTCCTTGGTGAGCAGGGCCGCGGAGTCGATCCGTACGCCGGCGACGCCTCGTTCGAACCAGAAGCGCAGGATGTCCTCGTGTTCCCGGCGGACGTCGGGGTGGGACCAGTTGAGGTCGGGCTGTTCGGGGGTGAAGAGGTGGAGGTACCACTCGCCGTCCGGGACGCGGGTCCAGGTGTTCCCGGCGAACTGGGACGGCCAGTCGTTGGGCGGGAGTTCGCCGTTCTCGCCCCGGCCGGGCCGGAAGTGGAAGCGGGCCCGCTCGGGGCTGCCGGGGCCGGCCTCCAGCGCCTCGCGGAACCACTGGTGCTGGTCGGAGACGTGGTTGGGGACGATGTCGACGATGGCCCGGATGCCCATCTCACGGGCCTCGACGATGAGCTTCTCGGCCTCGGCGAGGGTGCCGAAGGCGGGGTCGATGGTGCGGTAGTCGGCGACGTCGTAGCCGCCGTCGACCAGCGGGGAGGCGTACCAGGGGGTGAACCAGAGGGCGTCGATGCCGAGTTCGGCGAGGTAGGGCAGTCTCGCCCGGACGCCCGCGAGGTCCCCGGTGCCGTCGCCGTCACCGTCGGCGAAGCTGCGTGGGTACACCTGGTAGATGGCGGCACTGCGCCACCAGTCGTCGGTGCGGGGGGTGTCAGGGGCTGCCACGGGACGGTCCTTTCGGGCAGGTCGGGGTTCTTCGTCGCCGGCCCGGTGCGGCGGGGCACGGGAAGGCGGGCCGGCGACGAAGTTCTGGGGTGCGGAAGGGAGGAGGAGGGAACCCGGTCAGCCCTTGAGTCCGCCGGCGGTGAGGCCGCTCATGATGTTGCGCTGGAAGATCAGAAAGATCAGCAGCGTCGGTACGGAGGCGATCGTGAGCGCGGCGATGAGGACGTTCACCGGGACTCCGTTGGAGAGGGAGTAGATCCCCACGTTGAGGGTCTGCTTCGTCGGGTCGGGGAGGGTGAGCATCGGCCAGAGGAAGTCCTTCCAGACGCCGACGACCGCGAAGATCGACACGACGCCGAGGATGGGCCGGGAGATCGGGAGCACGATCGACCACAGGATCCGCAGGGGTGATGCTCCGTCCATGGAGGCGGCGTCGAGGAGCTCCTTGGGGATGGAGTCGAAGAACCGCTTCAGCAAGAAGATGTTGAAGGCGTTGGTGACGGCCGGCAGCCAGATCGCCCACGGCGTGTTGAGGAGGTTGCGCTCGATGACGGGTACGTCGAGCACGGTGAGGTACTGGGGCACCACGAGGACGGTCGCCGGGATCATCAGCGTGGCCAGCATCATGCCGAGGATCGCCTTGCCGAAGACGGGCCGCAGCTTCGAGAGCGAGTACGCGGCCGCCACGTCGAGGACGAGCTGGAAGGCGAGCGCCCCGAAGGCGTAGTAGAGGGTGTTGAAGAGGAGTGTGGCGAGGTCCATGACCTCCCAGGCCCGCGTGTAGTTCTCCGGCTCGAACGATTCGGGCACCAGGGTCGGCGGTGTCGCGATGACTTCCTGGGCGTCCTTGAAGCCGCTGGACACGAGCCAGTAGAGGGGGCCGAGGAAGGCCAGGGTGAACAGAAGGATGACCGCGGCGAAGACGGTCCAGTAGAGGGCCTTGCCGCGAGGCCTGGCGAGGACGGCCGGCGAGATGAGTGTGCGTGTGGACATGCTGGTCTCCCCGGTCCTACTCGTCCTCGGCGCGGCTGAGCTTGACGTACGCCGCCGAGAAGCCGGCGAGGAGTACGAGCAGGAGCAGGCCGAGCGCCGCCGCGGCACCGTAGTTGTTGAAGTTGAAGGCGTATTGGTAGATGAGGTAGACGACGGTCGTGGTCGATCCCTCGGGGCCGGCGCCGCCGGTGAGCAGGAACGGCTCCACGAAGACCTGCATCGTGGCGATGATCTGCATGAGCGCCATCAGCGAGAGGATGAGGCGGGTCTGCGGGATGGTGACGTGCCAGATCTTGCGGAGCAGTCCCGCGCCGTCGAGTTCGGCGGCCTCGTACAGCTCGCCGGGGATGGACTGGAGTGAGGCGAGGTAGATCAGCGTGGCGCCGCCCATGTTCATCCAGGTGGAGGCGATGACGACGGCGATCATCGAGATGTCCGGGTCCTGCAGCCACTGCTGCTCGGGCAGTCCGATCGAGGTGAACAGCTCGTTGAGGAGGCCGTAGCCGGGGTCGTACAGGTACTTGAAGAGCAGCACCGAGGCAACCGGCGGGAGCATCACGGGCAGGTAGACCAGGAGCCGGAGGTATCCCTGGCCGTGCTGGAACTCGTTGATGACGATCGCGACGAGGAACGGTACGGCGAAGCCGAAGACCAGCGCGAGCACGGTGAACAGGCCGGTGTTGCCCCAGGCCTGCCAGAAGGCGGGGTCGTTGAACACCGTCACGAGGTTGTCGAACCCGACCCAGGTGGTCCGGCCGTCCTCGGTCTTCTGGAAGGCGAGGAAGAACTCGCGCACCATCGGGTACCAGGAGAAGACCGCGAAGCACAGGATCGCGCCGATGAGGAACCCGTGGGCGGTCAGATTGCGCCGCAGGGCACGAGCGAAGCCGCCGGAGGCAGGCCCGGGTTTCGTCTCACGCGGCGGGGTGGGGCGGCTGCGATCCGCCTTGCTCGGGGTCAGGCTGGGGGCCGACATCGTCGCTCCTTGGTACTGTCTGCCGGTTCTGAGCCCGATCGGGCGGGCTGATGGGCCGGGGCGGGCCGGAGTCGGTCCGGTCGGCCCCTCTGGGCCGGGGCGGGCGGACGCCCGCCCCGCACCCGGCCGGTCACTGGTTGGCGAGGACCTGGTTGACCTGTGCCTCGGCGGTGGAGAGGAGCTTGTCGATGTCGGCGTCCTTGTTGGTGAGGATGCCTGACATCACGTTGTCGAGGATCTTGTAGACCTCCTGCGCCTTCGGCGGCTCGGCCTTGCCGACGACCGGGTTGTCCATGAAGGTCTTGAAGTTCTCGACCGGCATGGTGGCGTGCTCCACGCGGGCGGCGTCGTCCTTGGTCTTGGAGTCGTTCAGCCAGAAGTTCGGCTGCGGGATACCGACCGGGAGGCCGTCGGCCTTGGTGCGGGCCCAGTCGAACTGGCCCTTGCCGACGGTGAGGTTCTTGAAGTTGAGCCAGGCGATCGCGGCCTTGATCTTGTCGGGCGAGATGCCCTTCTTGATCATGTAGTTGTTGCCGCCGGCGAGAGTGTTCTTGCCGCCGGGAATGGGGCCCATGCCGAAGTTCTCGTACTTCGCACCCAGCTGCTGGGCCATGTAGGCGATGTCGTCGGGGGCGGCGAGGAACATGCCGAGCTTGTCGGTGGCGATCTGCTTCTGCAGCTCGCCCCACTTGAGCAGCTGGGTCTTGCCCATGCTGTCGTCCTCCCAGCGCATGGCGTGGAGGTTCTTCGCGACCTGCTTGCCGAGCTCGTTGTTGAACGCGGCCTTCGTGCCGGACGCGTCCACGACGTCACCGCCGACGCTGTACATCTGCGCGGTGAAATGCCAGCCGCCCTGGTTGCCCGTGCTGTACTCGCCGAAGCCGGAGATCCCCTTGCCCAGGCCCGCGATCTTCTTCGCGGCCGCCCGGACCTCTTCCCAGGTGCGCGGCGGGGTGTCCGGGTTCAGGCCGGCGTCCTTGAAGAGCTTGCGGTTGATCAGCAGGCCCATGGTGTAGTTGCTGGTGGGCAGGCCGTAGAGCTTGCCGTCCTGCTTGAGGGAGTTCAGGACGTTCGGGTCGATGTCCTTGAGCAGCGGGACGGACTTCGGGTGGACGTAGTCGGTGATGTCGGCGGCGCCGTCGTTGTCCAGGACCTGCGGCAGGTCGGTGAAGTACGTGTAGAAGACGTCCGGCTGCGACTTGGCCTTAAGCATCGCGGTGAAGCGCGGCGGCTCCAGGCACTGGCCGGGGGTGGAACGGCCCTCGATCGTGACGTTCGGGTACGTCTTGTTGAACTCGGCGACGTCCTCCTTCCACTCCTTCAGCTCGGGCGCCTTCGCCGCGGGCGGCATGCAGTCGATCGTGAGCGTCACCTTGGTCTTCGGGTCCAGCGGCAGCGTGGGATCCGAGGAACCGTTCTGCTGGGATCCGTCGCTGTTGCTGTCGTCGCTGCTGCTCGTGCCGCAGGCGGCGAGCGCGGTCAGCGACAGGGCGGAGACGAGGGTGATCGCGGCGGCACGACGGCTGCGGCGGAACCGGGCACTTCTCATGGGTGGACCCCTTCGGGCATGAGCGAGGAGCGGTGCGTGAACGTGGAGGTCACCCCCTCCGCCGACGGCGTTGTGGGGTGCGGCACACTCAACCACCACCAACAAGTGAACGCAAGATCTCGCGTTGATTTCGTAATTGCCCGACAGGACTGCGTAATCGTATCGTGACCGATGCGCAGGGTTGCGACATTACGGAGAGGGCGGAGCCACCTGGATACGCCTCCCGCAATTCCCCACCGAGGTGCCTGTCTATCGAGCGCCATAACCACCGGAAGGGCTGGGATCCGTAGGTGACTATCCATAGATCCCTTCGAAGAGGTCCTCCTCTGAAGGCAGAGCGCTCACTGAAACCCGCAGCGAACGGGGCAGGATGAGCCGCACCCCGGCCTGCCCCCCGGCACCTGACCCGTCCCGGCCGACTCGGCCCACGTGAACAGCCTCCGGTCCTGGACGGTCACCCCGCACCGGAGAAGACCTGAGACCGACCGAGGCCTCACCAAGGATCCTCGTCTTGTGAATCACCTCTCTACGCCCAGTGCCTACGGACCGTCGGGCCTGGGGATCGCGATGCCCAGGGCATGTCGGTTCCCGTGGCGGCCCCCGGCCTGGTGACCGCGGCAGCACTCATCGGATCGACCGCCCGAGATTGCGCGACGTGGCAGCCGGCCGATCCAGGGCGGTCGCCGAAGTCGCCCAAACGGTGATCCCAAGAGCCGTTCCCAGTAACAAGGAGCGCTCGGAATCGTCGCCGTGTACGCCTCCCCGACACGTGCCGCTCATGTCGGGAGCGACTTCTGCGAGGTGGTGCGCACCCGGAGCAGTACGCCCGTTCTCAGCCGGAACCTCGTGCGAGCAACTCGTCCTGGAGCGTGCGCTGCAGGACCTACATGAGGCGGCAGACCGAGACGGCAGGATCGCAACGGCTGCCAACCCCCTGCACGACCGCTTGCACGAACTGGCGACACGGGTGAGTGCACGCACGGAGTACGGACTGATCCACGGAGAACTCGGACCCGACCACGTCCTGGTCGACGGCGACGGACACCCCGTCCTGACCGACATCGAGGGCCTGATGCACTTCGACATCGAATGGAAGCACGTCTTCCTCCGGCTCCGCTTCGGCGAGCACTACACCGCACTGTCCCGACGAGGTCTCGATGCACAGCGCCTCGACCTCTACACGCTCGCCATGCGACTTTCACTGACGGCCGGGCCACTGCGCCTCCTCGATAGCGCCTTCCCCGATCGCAGGTCCATGCAAGGGATCGCCGAGCACAATGCCAGGGAAGCACTCGCCCTCGTTTCACCGCCGTTGCCCGTAAACACCCGAGACCCTGCTCTGCCCGATCAGCTCGAACGAATGGACGAAGAAACCGACGTTCAGGGTGGGTAATCACGCAACCGCCCGCGCTCTGCCCGCTGACAGCCACCTGCGCCTTCGGACGGCCCGCCCACCTGCTGGCCCGTCGCCTCCGGCGGCGAGTGGTTCGTCGTGGTCCCGCTCTCCGGCGCGCGCGTCGCGCTGGTGGCCGGCTATATCCGGGGCACGGAATGGGCGCGGTCAGCCTGATAAGACGGTTGCGCACTGCCGTACGGGCCTTCGCCGCGATGGACCTGGCCTGCGGCGAGATGCTGGAACGGCTGCACCGGCTGACCGCGGAGCTGCGCCGAGCAGCCGGCCGAGCCGGCGGGGAGCCCTCGCCAGAAGCGGCGACGTGACTGGCAGCCTTCTACGACCCCGTCAGTCGCGGGTGCGAGGTCGCCACGGAGGGCCATCCGGCTCCGGTGCGCATGACACCCGACGGACGGGTCGAACCGATCGAGGTACCGCGAGGTCCGCTGCTGGGCATGGGAGAGGCCACCTATACGGTCACGAGCCTCGCGGTCCCCGAAGGAAGCATCGTGGCCCTGCGGAACGCGGGCTTGGAGCGGGGCACGGACGCCGCGTGCCTGGAGACTCACCGAGCGGTGCTGACCGGTGGTGACGGATCGCTCCGGGACCGGTGCGACGCCCTCGTCTCGGTCATGCTGCCCGGCCCTCCAACCGACGACGCGCTCCTGCTGCTGGCGCGGACCCGCGCGCTCGATCCCGATCGCCTGGCCTCGTGGCCCCTCGCCAACGCCCCCACAGCGCCTCCGCCGCGTGCCGGCACGTGCGCGCGACGCTGGACGCCTGGGGCATCACGGACCTGGTGTCCGAGACGAAGCTCATCGTCAGCGAGCGCGCCGGCACGCGTTCCGGTACACCGAAGGGCCCATCGGGCCGCGCCTGATCCGGGACCGGTCCTGATCTGCGAGGTCTCGGACAGTAGCAGTGCGACACCCCACATGAGGCGTGCGGAGCAGGACGACGAGGGCGGGCGCGGACTGTTCCTGGTCGGGCAGCTCGCCCATCACTGGGGAACGGGCCAGAGCAGCCGCGGCAAGACGATCTGGACCGAACAACTGCTGCCGGACAACCCCGGAAGCCTTTGCTTCCCGGCCGACCGCCTCTTCCTCTCCCTCATCCCCTTTGCCGAGCCCCCGCGACCCGTTCGGGTCGGCGGCCGATGACACGCCGACGGGTCGCTACGGAGTCTCGTGCAGGCCGGTGTCGGCTGGGCCGAAGGCGAAGCGGGTGAAGCGAACCCGCAGCCCCTCGCGCCGGGGCGAGCAGCAGAAGGGTCCCGCCGTCGCGATCGCGGCCGGCCGCATGTGCGCGAGACGGATCATCCGCCAAGGGCCCTCGCCTGTGCGGGCGCGGATGGTGAGCGCGTCTCCGGAGCGGCTGACCCGCACCGTGACCGGTGTTCCCGCCCACTCGGGGACGGGGGCCAGCGACCAGTCGGAGGTGTCATGCGTGACGACCGCGCCAAGGTGCGGAGTGCCGCCCGTCTCCGGCACGGGGCCGGCACAGGACCTCACGGGGGAGGTCCTGCGCCGACGGGTGTCTCCGGGGGACGCCGGAGGACAATGGAGCTACGGGTTGATGTTGATCTTGAAGGTGGAGGTGGTGTTGCGGATGTCGACGGCGTTGCCGTTCATCCGCAGGCCGTTGAAGGTGACCTCACCGACGGCCGGACCCTGGCCCGCCTCGGGCATCTCGTTCGCCCAGAGGCCGAAGCCGGACTTGGCGTCCCAGGCGTCGCCGCTCTTGCGGGCTCCGGTGATGGAGATGTCGGTGAGGACGGTGTCCTTGATCGGGAACTGCGGCTGTCCGCCGACGTAGTTCGTCTGGAACATGATGCCGCTGTAGGTGGGGTCGACGATGTCGACGTGGTTCACCCTGATGCCCTGGAACACCTTGGATGCGGAGAAGAGCCACATGCCGGGGAAGGTCTGGTTGCCCCAGAAGTGGCCGCCCGCCCGGACGATCGAGATGTTCTCCAGGGTCGTCGGCTCGGTCCCGAAGCCGTTCATCGCGTAGCCGAAGTCCAGCGAGGAGATGGTGACGCCGGAGTACACCAGGGTGTCGGCGATGTGGATGTTGCGGAAGGTGTTGGCGTAGCCACCGTAGACGGCGAGGCCCGCGGCCCGCCAGGTCAGCGTGCTGGTCAGGTTCTCGTAGACGTTGTTCTTCATGTCGGCGCCGCCCGCGTCGATCGCGGAGAACAGGGCGAAGCTGTCGTCGCCGGTGGCCCGGGCGTCGTTGTTGACGACGTGGTTGTCGGTGGAGCCGTTGGTCATGTTGATGCCGTCGGCGAACATGTTGCGGATGCGGGAGTTCTTGATCGTGATCCGGTCCGAGTTGGCGCCCCAGTAGAGGCAGACCATGTGCTCGGTCCAGATGTTGTCGATCTCGATGTCGGTGATGTTGGCGAAGTCGAAGACCTTCCCCGGGCCGTCGATGCGCGAGGTGTAGTTGCCGAAGTAGGCGAAGTTCCGGAACGACGAACCCTTCGCGGCCGCCTCGGCCCGGAAGCCGACGTCGGTGTTGTTCTGCGAGGCCGGCGCGTGGAACCTCGTGTACCAGGGCCCGGCCCCGACGACCCGCACGGGCTTGCCGTACACCTGGAACTTGCTCGACGTCTGGTAGTCGCCGGGCGGCAGGTAGACGCCCACGAGCTTACCGGTGGAGTCCATGCGGACCTTGTCGAGCGCGTTCTGGACGTCCTGCTGACCGAAGCCGGCCGGCACGGCGTACGCGGCCGGGTCGGGGTTGGCGACCGGGGCGACCTGCTCCAGGTTCACGAAGTCGATCGCGTAGTTCGCGGCGGTGTTGGCGGCGTCCTTCTGAAGGCGGATCCTGCTGCCCGCCGGAACGGTCTCGCCGAGCAGGAGGTGCGCCTCGTCGTAGATGTGGCGCGGGCCACCGGCCGACGGGGCGTTCTCGGGGACGGTCTCGGCGCCGTACAGCCACGCGTACTTCGAGGTCAGCGGCATGGCCTTCTTGAAGACCCCGTCGACGTAGACGTTGATCGTCGAGTCGATGCCGCCGCCGCCCGGGGCGTCCGGGATGGAGAAGCGGGTCACCAGGGTGTTGGTGGAGGCCCGGGTGGTGAACTCGACGTACTCGCCGGTCGCGTCCAGGTTCACCGCCTTGCGGCCGGACGCCTCGCCCGCGATGTCGCCCACCGTGCGGTTGGGCCCGACGACGGTCGCGCCGCCGCCCGGGGTGCCGTCCTCGGCCTCGTACATGTCGTACGGCATGTTCGCGCCGCGCCCGACGAACAGCTGCTGGGAGGCGGTGTTGTTGGCGCGCTTGACCGGCAGTTCGCCGGCGTCGTCGGCGAGGACCGTGCGGACGGTGTACGAACCGTTGGCGGCGGTCCACGGGCCGAGGGTCACCACGGTCGAGGCGCCCGCGGCGAGGCTGCCGCTGTAGGAGCCGGTCAGGGTCTTGACCGTGGCGCCCTGCTTGTCGAGCAGGTTCAGGGTGACGGCGTGGCTGCCCGCCGAGGTGGCCTGGTTGCCCTGGTTCTTCACCGTCGCCTTGAAGGAGACGGTGTCACCGGCGGACGGGCTGGACGGGGTGGTCGTGACCGAGGTGGTGACCACGTCAGAGCTGGTGACCGGCTTGACCACCATCGTGGTGGGGCTGGTGTGGGTGTTGTTGGTCTCGTTCTGCTCGATGACCGCGTTAGCCTCGTCGGCGACCGCGCTCAGCTCGTACGAGCCGGCCTCCCGCGCGCCGATGGAGGCGCTGACGGTGGTCTGGGCCCCAGGGGCGAGGGCTCCGACCTGGGCGGTGGCGACCTTCGTGCCTCCCAGCCGCAGCGCGACGGCGCTGGCGGGCGCGGCGGCCGGGCCGCTGTTACGGACCGTGGCGTTGACCGTGATCTGGTCCGACTCGACCGGGGCGGCCGGCGTCGTGGTCAGGCCGGTCACCTCCAGGTCCGGGTTGGGCGCGGGCACGCCCATGACCTGGAACTCGGCGAGCTGACCGGCCGGGGAGCCGGAGTTGGCGGTGAACTTCAGCTGCACGTCGGCGACACGGGCGGTGACCGGGACGGTCACGGTGTTGCCGCCGGCCGGGTCGAAGGTGTAGCTCTTCGCGGCGACCAGGCTCGTGAAGCCCGCCGCGTTCTGCTCGCGGCCGAGGACCTCGATGGTCTGGTTGCGCGCGCCCCAGGCGGTGTCGGGGTTCAGCTTGAGGACGAGCCGGTCGAGGTCGGCGTTGGAGCCGAGCTTGACGGTGAGGGTGTTCGGGTAGCTGCCGCCCGCGCCCTCCCAGTAGGTGCCGGTGTTGTTGTCGTTGGCGTTCGCCGCGACGAAGCTGTGGACCGTGGAGGAGGCGCTGATCGCCTTGCCGACGGCCAGGTTGGAGCCCGTGGAGCCGCTGCCGTTGCGGGTGACGGTGTTGCTGTTGCCCGACCGGTTGCCGGCCGCGTCCTTGGCCCGGACGTGGTACGTCACGGTCTGGTTCGCCGGGCGGTTGTCCGTGTACGTGGTGACGCCGCCCGCCACACTCGTCAGCAGCGTGTTGTTGGCGTACACGTCATAGCCGGTGACACCGGTGTTGTCCGACGAGGCGGTCCACGTCAGCCTCACCTGACCGGTCGCCGACTCGGTGAACGCCAGGTTCGCGGGCGCCGTCGGCGCCTGCGTGTCACCAGTGTCGCCCTGACGGGTGACGGTGTTGCTGTTCGCGGACTGGTTGCCGGCCGCGTCCTTGGCCCGGACGTGGTACGTCACGGTCTGGTTCGCCGGGCGGTTGTCCGTGTACGTGGTGACGCCGCCCGCCACACTCGTCAGCAGCGTGTTGTTGGCGTACACGTCATAGCCGGTGACACCGGTGTTGTCCGACGAGGCGGTCCACGTCAGCCTCACCTGACCGGTCGCCGACTCGTTGAACGCCAGGTTCGCGGGCGCCGTCGGCGCCTGCGTGTCACCGGTGGCCGGTCCGTAGACCTCGAGCTCGGAGAGCTGGGCCGCAGGCTGCGCGGTGTTCGCCGTGACCAAGACCCGGATGTACCGCGCCGTCGTCTCGCCGAAGGGGATCGTCACGGAGTTCTGGCCGGAG
This sequence comes from Streptomyces sp. CB03238, assembly GCF_002099185.1. Classification (NCBI taxonomy): domain Bacteria; kingdom Bacillati; phylum Actinomycetota; class Actinomycetes; order Kitasatosporales; family Streptomycetaceae; genus Streptomyces; species Streptomyces sp. CB03238. The sequence goes on from NZ_NBCN01000014.1 coordinate 148,384, forward strand.
GGGGCGAACTCGTACGCCTTCGACGCCGTGAGGTCGGTGAAGTCCGTGCCGTTCGCGCTGCTCTGGATCTTCAGGGTCTGGCTGCGGGTCCCCCAGCCGTCGGGCAGCCGCAGGACGACCCGGTCGGCGCGGACGGAGGATCCGAGGTCGGCCCGGAGCCACTGGGGCAGCTCGTTGTTCCGGCTCTCCCAGTACGTGGCCTTGCTGCCGTCGTTGGCGTTGCCCGCCGTGTACACCTCGGTGTGGCTACTCGCGGTCAGGGTCTTGCCGGCCGCCAGGTTGGCAGAGGTGCCGTCGGCGGCGTGGACCTCCAGCTCGGAGAGCTGGGCGGCCTGCCAGCCGGTGTTGGCGGTGATGTCGACGCGCACGAAGCGGGTCTGGGCGGCGGGGAAGCTCACCATGACGGTGTTGCCGGCGCCCGGGCTGAAGGCGTAGGTGGCCGAGCTCTTCAGGGTGGAGAAGCTGGTGCCGTCGGCGCTGCCCTGGACGGACAGCGTCTGGTTGCGGCTCTCCCAGCCGGCCGGAAGTCTGAGGACGACCTCGTCGACGCGTGTGCTGGTGCCGAGGTCTGCCTGGACCCACTGGGGAAAGCTCGAACCGGCGCTCTGCCAGTAGGTGCCCTGATTGCCGTCGGTGACGTTCGAGGCGCCGTACTCGGCCGCTCCGCTACTGGCCGCCGTGGGGTCGCCCAGGGCGATGTTGGGGCCTCCGGCGGCCTGGGCGGTCACGAGAGGACCGCCCAGCGCCAGCAGGCTCGTCGCGATCACGGCGCACATGCTCCGTGATCTCCAGTTGTGCAGTTTCATCAGTCCTCGATCTCGGCCCCGCATGCGATGGCTGCGTGGCGCGGCTCGTCGAAATCCCGTACCGCTCGCCTTTGTCGTCCATTTACTGCGAACGGTGGAAGAGTTGCAGAAATTAACCAACTCGTCTACATCAAAAGGTAGTTGGATTCCGGAAACCGAACCGGCCGGTCGGAGGCATGGCGAAGACCCCGCTCGCCAGAGGCGGCGGGGTGTTCCCAGTCCGGCAGGGGGACCGGCCACCGCCGTGGCCGGACCCCGCTGTCAGGGCGCCTCAGGCGCCGGTGCCGGTGCTACGGGTTGCGGATGACGAACTGAGATCCGGGCTCGACGAAGATGTTGCCCTCGGCCGAGTTGGTGATCGTGACGTTGGACAGGGTGGCGCTGCCGCGGGCGCCGCTCATCGCGAGGATGCCGGAGCCGTTGTTGGACTTGTCGATGCGGACGTTGGTGATCTTGACGTCCGGTATCTCGCCGCCGCCGGTCTTGAACTGGATGCCGTCGTAGGTCGAGTCGACGATGTCCGTGTCCTTGATGGTGACGCCCGGGATGGGCTGGCCCTGGGCGAACAGGGTGATGGCGCCGAATTCCTGGTCCTCGTTCCAGAACGCGCCGCCCGTGCGGTACAAGGCGTTGTTGGCGATGAGGGTCTGCCCGGAGAAGGGCAGCGGGTCGTGGTCGGTCGCCAGCATGATGCCGGGGTAGTTCATGGTGTCGGCGATGATGTTGTTCTCGATGGTGTTGCCGAAGCCGCCGTAGATCGCGATGCCGTTGGCCCGCCACGGGAGCTGGATCGTGTTGTTGCGGAAGTGGTTGTTGGAGCCGATGTCCACCGAGGTGTCCTTGACGTACTTGCTGGCCCAGACGGCCAGGGCGTCGTCACCGTTGTTGCGGAAGGACGAGTTGTAGACGGTGGAGTTGCGGGTGCCGTTGGCGAAGTTGATGCCGTCGGCGTAGGTGTTACGGATTCGCATGCCGCTGAACTCGACGCCGTCGCCGGGTCCCCACAGCTCGGGGATGTTGGTGTAGTCGCGGCCGGCCCAGACACCGACGTTGGCGTGCTCGATCCAGACGTTGCTGATCTTGGTGCCCTTGCCGAAGCGGCCGTTGAGGCCGACGCCGCCCTCCTCCTGGGCGTTGTTGCCGCGGATCGTGCCCGAGCCGAAGATGGCGATGTCGGAGATCTGGGTGTTGTGGTCGATGTCGAAGCCGAAGTTGCCCTCGTGCGGGTGGTTGATGCCGCCCGCCTGGTGCGGCGGCGTGAGGGTGTACAGCTGCGAGTGCCACATGCCCGCACCCCGGATCGTCACGTCACGGATGCCGACCGTGTTGTAGATCCCTCGGTCCAGCGGGTCGTCGGTCAGGATCTTCTGCTCCTGGCGCCACTGGCCCGCCGGGATCCACACGCAGGGGATCTCGCCCTTCTGGTCGGCGGTCACGGCCCGCTGGATCGCGTCGGTGTCGTCGAGGCCGTCGTTGGGCACCGCACCGTAGGTGGTGATCGAGACGCAGCCGGCCGGCTGGGCCGCCGGGGGCGCGACCTGCTCCAGGTCGATCAGGTCGATGATGTAGAAGGAGGCCGTGTCACCGGCGTCCCGCTGGAGGCGGAACTTCGTGCCGGCCGGGTAGGACTGGGCCAGCAGAGCGTGGGACTCGTCGAACAGCCGGCGGGCGTCGGTTCCCGGGGTGTTGGTGAGGCCTTCCGGGTCGTCGGTGGTGCCGTAGAGCCAGCTGTGTTTGGAGGAGAGCGTCAGCTTCCGTACGAACTGGCCGTCCGCGTACAGGCTGATCGTGGCCTCCCGTCCGCCGCCGGCGGCGGCGTCGGGGATCGAGTTGCGCACGACGATGGAGTTGGCGGCGTTGGTGGAGGTGAACTCCACGTATTCGCCAGCGGAGTTGAGCCGGACCGACTTGCGGCCGGAGGACTCGGTGGCGAAGTTGGTGTGGCCGAAGGTCCGCTTGGCGTCGGCGGTGAGCAGGGTGCCCTGGTAGCGGGCGTCCTCCGCCTCGTACTCCGTGTACGGCACGGCGGCGCCGCGGCCCACCACGAGCGAACGGCTGAAGACGTTGTTGTTCTCGTTCGTCTCGGCCACGGTCGCGGTGGCGTCGGCCGTCGCGGTGAGGTTGACCCCTCCGCTCGCGGCGGTCCACGTGCCGGAGATCGGCACGGTGACCGACTGACCGGCGGCGACGGCGGGGGTGGTCCCGTTCAGGGTGGTGGTTCCCGCGGTCAGCCGCGTGACGGTCCCGGCGGCGACACCGGTGGTGCCCCGGTTCTGGACCGTGGCCGTGAAGGAGACCTGCGCGCCGACGGCCGGAGCGGCCGGGTTCGGCGCGATCGCGGTGACCGTGAGGTCGGGACCGGGCGCCCGGCCGACGACGAGCTTGGCGGAGCCGGTCCGGCTGTTGTTGGTGTCGTCCTGCTCCACGACGGTTCCCGCCGGGTCGACGACGGCGGACACGGTGTAGCTGCCCATGGCCCGCTTGCCCACGGGGATCTTCACGGTCGTGGAGGCGCCTGCGGCGAGCGCGCCGACCTGCGCGGTGCCCGCCACGGTGCCTTCGAGGCTGACATTGACCGAGGTGACCGGCGAGGCGGCGGTGCCCGCGTTGCGGACGGTCGCGCTGACCTCGACGGCGTCCGTCTCGGACGGCGAGGAAGGGGTCCAGGCCAGATCGGTGACCGTGAGGTCCGGGTTCGGAGCGGCGGCGCCCACCACCTCGAATTCGGCGACCTGGGCGCCGGGAGCGCCGTTGTTGGCGAAGAACTTCAGCTGGAGGTCCGCGTACCGGCCGGTGACCGGGATGGTGACGGTGTTGCTCCCGGCAGACGGGCTGAACGCGTAGTCGGCGCGGGCCTTGAGGGAGGTGAAGCCGGACGCGGACTGCTCGCGTCCGAGCACCTCGACGGCCTGGGTCCGCGGGCCCCACGCCTGGTCGGGGTTCAGCTTGATCCGGACCGCCTGGATGTCGGCGTTGGCACCGAGCTTCGCCGTCAGGGTCGCGGGGAAACCGGCCGACTCCCAGTAGGTGCCGGTGTTCCCGTCGTTGGCGTTGGCCGCCGTGTACGTCTGGGTGAACGAGGAGGCCTCGATCGGCTTGTTCCGCGCCAGGTTGGTGCCGGTCGGCGGCGGGTCGACCGGGCCGCCGCCGTCCTCGCCGAAGACCTCCAGCTCGGAGAGCTGGGCCGCGTTCCATCCGGTGTTGGCCGCCACCTGTACGCGGATGAAGCGGGCGGTGGTCGCGGTGACGGGGATGCTGACGGTGTTGGCGTTGGCCGGGTCGAAGGTCCGCGCGCCCGATCCGGCCAGCGTGGCGAAGGAGGATCCGTCCGTGCTGCCCAGCACGCTCAGCGTCTGGACACGGGAGCCCCACGAAGCGGGCAGCTTCAGCGCGACCCGGCCGACATCGGTGCTCGCGCCCAGGTCGACCTGCACCCACTGCGGGAACGCCCCGTTGGGGCCCTCCCAGTAGGACGCCTGGCTTCCGTCGGTCACATGGCCCGCGACGTAGCCGCCGTTCGTGCCGCCCGCGGTCGCGGGCTTGCCCAGGGCAAGGTTGGGGCCCTCAGCCGCATAGGCGGGGGCGGGAAGCATCCCCACTCCTATCAGGCCTGCCATCACCGAACCAACGATCACTCGCCGCCCGTGGTTTCTCAATCCCATGAAGTCCTCTTGATTCCTCACCCGAGCGGCCGACCGTGCCCCCCGCCCTGCCGACGACGTGAGCAGCGCCGGAGGAAGGAGAACGGACTGGGGGGCGAACGCACCGGGTGAACGTCGACAGAGTCCTCGCACGACACCTTCCATCCCTGAAGATGGAACATCCGCGTGTCAACGAGTCTTTTTGAGCTGTTCAGTCAATCTTTTGCGACGACCAGATGACAGGTTTCCGCCGGGTCACCACTTTGTCAACGGGCCGGACACAACTACCTGTTGAGAGGCGCGCGCCATGTGAGCGTCCTGGACGGCTCACCGCCGCAAAGTCCGTCAGCCTCAGGGCCCGCAACGACGCACTTGACGCTGCCGCCCAGCATGGCCCCGCCTTCACGAACAGCGGACGGGGCGAAGTCGCACCTGGTCGGCGCAACCCTTCGCGATCCGAAACCACTCGACCGCATTAGCGGGGATTGGTCGTACAGCCAGGTCGGTAGCCGGTGGATCGCCGGACGTGCCGCCGACGAGCAGCCGAACGACAGTACGAGTTTTCTCGACACCCGCCGCTTACAGTCAACGCCCGTTTCCCGAGCTTCCGTCACCCGATCCGGACAGGGATGAGCGGAGTCACCCGCACACGCCCGGGCACAGGAAAAAGGCCCAGACCGTCAGGTCTGACCCTCAGAAATCGCCTATGAGGCCGTACGGAAGCGGGAACAAGCTGGTGATCAGGCGTGGTTCAGGCGGTGGAGGGCGGCGCGGTCGAGCCCCGTACCACGAGCTCCGGCTCGAAGAGCAGCTCGCCCGGATGCGCCTGCGTCCCCTGGATCTGGGCACACAGGAGATCGACGGCGGCCCGTCCCATCGCCTCGATCGGCTGCCGCACCGTCGACAGGGGCGGCTCGGTGCAGTTCATGAAGGCCGAGTCGTCGAACCCGAGCACGGACACATCGGTGGGAACGGCGAGTCCGCGCCGGCGGGCCGCCCTGATGGCGCCCAGGGCCAGTGGGTCGCTCGCGCAGATGACTCCGGTGACCCCGCGGTCCCACAGCCGACCCGCGGCGGCCTGCCCGCCCTCGAGCGAGAACATCGAGCGCTCCACGAACTCCTCGGTCAGCGCCGTGCCCGCCGCGGCCGACGCCGTCCGCGCCGCGGTCAGCTTCCGGCGCGAGGGAATGTGGTCCTCGGGACCGAGGACCAGCCCGATACGCTCGTGCCCCAGGGAGGAGAGGTGGCGCCAGGCCTGCTCCACCGCGGCGATGTCATCACAGGAGACGCAAGGGAAATCGAGCCCCTCGATGGGCGCGTTGACCAGGACGACGGGGATCGCGCGCTCCGCCAGCTGCCGGTAGTGCTCGTGCGGCGCGTCGGCCTGCGCGAAGAGACCTCCGGCGAAGATCACCCCGGACACCTGTTGCTGCAGCAGCAGCTCGACGTAGTCGGCTTCCGAGACGCCGCCCTTGGTCTGCGTACAGAGCACGGGCGTGAGTCCCTGCTGCGCCAGAGAGCCGCCGATGACCTCGGCGAAGGCCGGGAAGATGGGGTTCTGCAGCTCCGGCAGAACCAGACCCACCAGCCTGGCCCGCTCTCCCCGCAGCTGCGTGGGCCGCTCGTAGCCGAGGACGTCCAGCGCGCTGAGCACGGACTGGCGGGTGGTCTCCGAGACCCCCGGCTTGCCATTGAGGACTCGGCTGACCGTGGCCTCGCTGACCCCCACTTTTTTCGCCACCAAGGCAAGTCGTCGCGTCACAAATGCAACTCTAGCGCAATGGCAGTCAGGAAGTTACATGTTTCTTGCCATGTTTACAGCATGACAGTGCGCCGCAAGGTGCGTATGTCCGGTTCTGTGAAGATCTACACCGGTGGTGGCCCTCCCGGGACCGTCTAGAACCGTCAGCTCTGGCGTTCAACCACGACGCGGACAGAGGTAAAACAGCTCGGGATCGCCCGCGTCGAGGCCATGGAGAAGGCCCACCGGGAGCCATCCGGCGCGCTCCAGCAACCCCTGCATCGGCCGGTTGGAGACGTTGGTCGAGGTGAACAGCTTCTCGGTGGTGCACGAGGACGCCGCAGCATCCAACAGCCGACGTCCCACACCCTTGCGTCGGGCCGTGGGCGCCACCATGAGCATCGTCACAAAGCCCTGCTCGAAGAACGTGTACTCCACCACGCAGTAGCCGAGGTGACCACTCTTGTCCTCCGCCACGGCGGACACTCCGCTCTCACACCATCTTCGAATGCTCGCCCGCCGCTCAGCATCACCACCGCCGACGACGACGTCGACGCCGCACAGCCCCTGCTCGTCCGACGGGAGCGCCCGCCGCACAACGATCCCGTCCCCGCTTCTCACCGTCATACCCGCCATACTGCCGTCTCTTCGCGGGACAAGCGCCTTGCCGGCGTCTCGCCGTAGCGGTCGATGTGGCCGAACACCATGGTGTGGTCCTTCATCGGCGGCCAGCCGCCGCTCAGGTGGACTCCCGCAACTTCAACGTCCCCGAGGAGCAGTTCTCCCGGTTCACCACGCCCGAGGACCGGGTGCGCGAGTAGGCTTCGTTCCCGGTAGCGTGAGAGAGGTGCCTGCCATGACCGGCGATGATGTGCTGGAGATCTTGGACGTGCTTCGGCAGGCCGACACAGATGTCTGGATCGGAGGGGGCTGGGGCATCGACGCCCTCCTGGGGAGGCAGACCCGCCCTCACCGGGACCTGGACCTCATGCACCGCCATGAACAGGAGCCCGCTCTCCTCTCGGCCCTCACCGACGCCGGCTTCACCGAAACCCTTGACTGGCGCCCCACGCGTTTCGTCGTCGCAGACGCGTCAGGCCGCGAGATCGACCTGCACCCGCTGGTCTTCGCACTGGACGGAAGCGCCACCCAGGCTTCGCTGGAACCAGAGAGCCCGTTCGTCTATCCAGCGGCGTGCTTCGTCACCGGCACGATCCAGCACAGCACCGTTCCCTGCCTCTCCGCCGAACAGCAGGTCTACTTCCACCAGGGCTACGACCCCACCGACCGGGACCGCCACGACATGACCCGGCTCCGAGAAGCATTCGGAATCACGACGCACTTCTGAACTCCCCGCAGCCGCCGTAGATCTCCAGGCGGCCCCGGAGACGGTACGCGGGACGGAAGATTCGGCCAGCCAGTCGGGCCGGCCAGGGAGGAAAGGAGACGGCCGCCGTCCGTGGCGGCGTTACGGCAGGAGGCAGGCGGCGAGCATCGGGTACAGCCACTGCCGAAAGGTCTCGGCGTCCCACTGCCGGACATCAATGAGGCGGGTGTAGACGTGGGGTCCGGTGAGAACCCAGCAGGCGTCAGCCTCCCGCGCCTACGCGGTATGTGACCAGAACCCCGCACAGGCCCCTACCCCTGCATCAACCACCGAAGGATTTCCGGAGCCGACCACTAAGGGAGGGGGCAACGTTGCCGGAACACCACAATGCCTCTCCTCCCGCGACCGACATCGCCGGCCTTCACAGAGCATCCAGCCCGACTCCGCAGCGTCCCCGCGGGTCAGCAGCGGACGAGACGCCTGGGCACTGGCCCACTCGCGGCAGACATCGGACCAGCAAACACAGGCCCGGTACCCTGACGCCCCATCAGCAAAGTCAGCGTTGGGTCAGCATTGGGTCTACTAAAGCCGACTACAGATGACCACACCTGGGGCTGCACGCACCACTGAACAGAGGCCACGAGAGGTCCGGGGCACCTCATTCCGCTTGCCGAGCCCGTCACCAAGCCGCCGCGCCCGGCAAGTCAACCAACCCGGTCGCATCTCCCCAGGTCAGCGCACCCTGCCTCGCGGTTTCAGCGCCACCGGGGGCAGTTCGGGAGCAGGCAGCCGGCCCCCTGCGTAGCCTTCCACTTCGCCGAAGCGGGTGGTGGTCATCCAGTCGGCGCGGGCTTGGGCGATCTCCTCGTGGGTCCGGCCCACGAAGTTCCACCACATGACGATCTCCTCCTCGAACGGCTCGCCGCCCAGGAGCATCAGCCCCGCGTCCGATTCGGCGCGCAGGGGGAGGGACGTGCGGCCGCAGCCGAGGTAGAGCATGGAGCCGGGGAGGACCGGTACGCCGTCGACGTGGGCCTCGCCGGACATGGAGAGGACGGCGTACTCGAAGTCGGGGTCGAGCGGCAGATTCGTTTCCGTGCCGCGGGTCAGGGCGAGGTCGGCGCCGAGCAGGGGGCTGTAGGTGGTGCCGGGTGAGAGGGTGCCGTCGAGTTCGCCGAGGACGACCGTGGCCGTCAGGCCGGGGGCGGTGACCTGGGGGAGGTCGGCGTGGTGCTGGAAGTGGGGGTCGACGTGGCGGTGGGCGTCGGGCAGGGCCACCCACAGCTGGGCACCGTGCAGGAAGCGGGCGTGGGGGCGGGGGCTCTCCTCGGAGTGGGAGATGGCCTGCCCGGAGGTCATCAGGCCCAGCTCGCGCGGGCGCACCGTCTGGAGGCTGCCCGTGCTGTCGCGGTGCAGGACCTCGCCCTCGTGGAGCCAGCTGACGGTCTGCAGGCCCATGTGCGGGTGGGGCGGCACCTGCATGCCGGGCTCGTCGGCGATGTCGTCGGGCCCATAGTGGTCGACGAAGGCCCACGCGCCGACCATGCGGCGGCCGAGGTTGGGCAGCAGACGGCGCACCTCGGTGGATTCACCGAGCTGTACGCGGCGGGGGCTCAGGAGCTCACGCACCGGCTCCGCGACGACGAATCCCCGGCCGCCGCAGACGGAGAGCGCGGCCTGACGATCAAGGTTGCTCATACCGCCCAACCTAGTCGGGGGCGCCCCTCCGGCGCCGCGGTTTCTCACGGGTCGTCAGACCACCCGTATGCCAGGGCAACAACCATCGTAAAGCGGGCATATGACGTGCCATATGAAGACTCACATGCCCGAGCTCCGTGCCGCCGCCCGGCGTATGGGGCGCCGTCACTTCCTCACCGTGGCCGGGGCCGCGGCCGCCCTGGCGTTCACCACGCACCTGCCGGCCGCCGGTGCCGCGAGCCCCTCCGTGCTGGACGCCAGGAAGATCAACAAGTATCCGTTCACCCTCGGCGTCGCCTCCGGTGACCCGCTGCCGGATTCCGTCCTGCTGTGGACCCGGCTCGCGCCCAGTCCGTACGACCCGGACGGCGGCCTGTCGGCGCAGCGCGTGGAGGTTCAGTGGGAGGTCGCGTACGACGAGCAGTTCTACGCCGTCATCAGGAGCGGGACCGCCACCGCCCACCCGGAGTACTCCCACAGTGTCCATGTGGAGGTGCCGGGTCTCGACGAGGACCGCTTCTATTACTACCGCTTCCGGGCGGGCGCCTGGATCAGCCCCGTGGGCCGTGCCCGTACCGCCCCTTCGCTCGCCTCCTTCTGGGTGCCCTCCCTGACCTTCGCCGCGGTCGCCTGCGCCGCCTATTTCGACGGCTATTACACGGCGTACAAGCACCTCGCCTCCGAGGACCTGGACATGGTGGTGCACCTGGGCGACTACATCTACGAGTACGGCGTCGACTCGGCCGGCGGCCACCGCGGCTACACCGACCGGCAGCTGCCCGCCCACTTCAACCACGAGACCGTCACCCTCCAGGACTACCGGCTGCGTTACGCGCTCTACAAGAGCGATGCCGATCTGCAGGCCGCGCACGCCGCGCATCCGTTCGTCGTGACCTGGGACGACCACGAGACGGAGAACAACTACGCGGGGGCGATCCCGGAGAACGCCGTGCCGCCCGAGGAGTTCCTGCTGCGCCGCGCCGCCGCGTACCGCGCGTACTGGGAGAACCAGCCGCTGCGGCCGCCGCAGCATCCGACGGGCCCCGACATGCGGCTGTACCGGCGGATCCAGTACGGGCACCTGGCGCAGTTCGACATCCTCGACACCCGCCAGTACCGCTCCAACCAGGCCTACGGAGACGGCTGGCAGGCACCGGGGCCCGAGTCGGAGGACCCGTCGCGCACCATGACCGGCGCCGCGCAGGAGCGCTGGCTGCTGGACGGCTGGCGGGCGTCGGACGCGGTGTGGAACGTCGTACCGCAGCAGGTCACCTTCGCCCAGCGGCGCAACGTGCCCGCGGCCGACTACAAGCTGTCCATGGACGCCTGGGACGGCTACCCCGCCTCCCGCAAGCGCATCCTGGACGGCGCGACCGCGGCGGGGGTGGACAACCTGATGGTCCTGTCCGGGGACGCGCACGTCGGATACGGCTTCGACCTGAAGGCGGACTTCAACAACCCCGCGTCCCGTGTCGTCGGCACCGAGATCTCCACGACGTCCATTTCCAGCGGCAGGGACGGCGCCCAGAAGCCCGGCAACTGGAACAGCCTCACCCAGGCCAACCCCCACCTGAAGTTCTACGACGGGCGCCGGGGCTACACCGTCATCAGGCTCGGCCAGGCCAGCGCCGACATCGCCTTCAAGACCGTCTCCACCGTCACCAAACCCGGTGGCACGCTCAGTACGGCCGCCTCCTTCTCCACCGGTACGGGCACGCCGGGCCTCCACCGCGCGTGACGGTGGCCGGTGGCGCGCCGTTCACTCGTTCGGCGCCACCCGCGGGCACACCGAGCCCGCCCGGCATTCCATGAGGCCATGGGCGACCTCACCTCTCCGATACGGACCTCTCCGATACGGCAGCGGCGCCGCCGTCCGCCGCGCGCCGTCCTCGTCCTCGTCCTGGCGGCGGGCCCGCTCACCCTGACCGGCTGCACCGCCGACGCCCCGTCGCCCCGGGAGCGGACGATGGCGGCGATCGACGGGCTCTGCGAGGACCTGGGGGCCTTGCGGATGGACGTGGGCAAGCTGGCCGGCCTCAGCCCCCGGTCGAGGGGGCGCGACGAGCTCAAGGACCTGCGGGAGGACGTCGCCCACGACCTGGACCTGGTGAAGCGCAGCGCACGGGGCGTGCGCAAGGCGCGAGCGGGGGCGGGGGCGGTCTCGAAGGCGTACGACAGGGTCGGCCGAGCCATCGACGACCTGCCCGGCGGCGTCACGGGCGCGCAGGCCTCCAGCCTGATCAGACCTCACCTGGAGGCGCTGGACAACGCCATCGCCGCCTCGCAGGCGTCCGTGAAGTGCTAGCCGCGGTAGCCCTCCAGCAGCCGCAGCCACACCTCGCTGATCGTGGGGTACGCCGGAACCGCGTGCCACAGGCGGGCGATGGGTACCTCGCCGGTGACCGCGATGGTGGCCGAGTGGAGCAGTTCGCCGACCGCCGGGCCCACGAGGGTGACGCCGAGGAGCACCTCGCGTTCGAGGTCGACCACCATCCGGGCGCGGCCTCGGTACCCGTCCGCGTACAGGCCGGATCCTGCCACCGCGGCGAGGTCCTGGTCGACCGCCCGTACGCGGTGCCCCGCCGCCTCCGCTTCGGCGAGGGTGAGGCCGACGGACGCGGCCTCGGGGTCGCAGAAGACGACCTGGGGTACGGCGGTGTGGTCGGCGGTCGCGGCGTGCGCGCCCCAGGCGCCGGTGTCGAGCGGGGCTCCGCCGTCGGCGCGGACGCCGATGGCGGCGCCCGCGATACGGGCCTGGTACTTGCCCTGGTGGGTGAGGAGGGCCCGGTGGTTGACGTCACCGACCGCGTACAGCCAGTCGCTGCCGTCGACCAGGCAGCTGTCGTCGACCGACAGCCAGGAGCCCGGTTCCAGGCCGACCGTCTCCAGGCCGAGGTCGTCCGTGCGGGGCGCGCGGCCGGTGGCGAAGAGGACCTCGTCGGCCTCGACGTGCTCGCCGTCGTCCAGGACGAGCCTGACCGGCCCGGTGGGGTGCGGGCGCTCGACGGCGGTGACGGAGACGCCGGTACGGACGTCCGCGCCCGCCTCGGTGAGCGCGTCCGCCACGTGCTCGCCGACGAACGGCTCCATGCGCGGGAGCAGGCCCCGGCCCCGTACCAGCACGGTGACGCGGGAGCCGAGCGCCTGCCAGGCGGTGGCCATCTCGGTGCCGACCACTCCCCCGCCCACCACGACGAGCCGGCCGGGCACGTGCCCCGCGCTGGTCGCCTCGCGGCTGGTCCATGGCCGGGCGTCGGCGAGGCCCGGCAGGTCGGGCAGGACGGCGCGGCTGCCGGTGCACAGGGCGACGGCGTGCCGGGCGGTGAGGACCTGCCGTTCGCCGTCGGGGCCCTCGACGGTGACCCTTCTGCTGCCGTCCAGCCTGCCGTGGCCGCGGTGGAGGCGGGCGCCGATCGAGTCCAGCCAGCCGGCCTGGCCGTCGTCCTTCCAGTGCGACACGTACGCGTCGCGGTGGGCGAGCACCGCGGGAGCGTCCAGGGGGCCCCGCACGGCCCCGCGCAGGCCGGGCACCTTGCGGGCGTCGGCGCGGGCGATCGCCGGGCGCAGCAGTGCCTTGCTGGGCATGCAGGCCCAGTAGGAGCATTCGCCGCCGACCAGTTCGCTCTCGACCACCGCGACGCTGAGCCCGGCCGCGGCGGCGCGGTCCGCCACGTTCTCGCCGACCGGCCCCGCACCCACCACCACGACGTCGTACTCGAAGGACTCCACCGTTTCGGTCATGGGGTCAGTCTGGTGGTGAGTGTGCGCCGTGGCCACATGGGCAGGCGGAATAGCGCGGCTCCGGGCACGGTTGTCCGGGTCGATGCCCCCACAGACCTGGAAGAGGTAGGCAGCATGAGCACCGTAGAGCTCACCAAGGACAACTTCGATCAGGTGGTGACCGACAACGATTTCATCCTGATCGACTTCTGGGCTGCCTGGTGCGGACCGTGCCGTCAGTTCGCCCCGGTCTTCGAGAGCGCGTCCGAGCGCCACCCCGACCTGGTGTTCGCCAAGGTCGACACGGAGGCGCAAGCGGAGCTGGCCGCGGCCTTCGACATCCGGTCCATCCCGACGCTGATGATCGTCCGGGACAACGTCGCCGTGTTCTCCCAGCCGGGGGCGCTGCCCGAGACGGCCCTGGAGGACCTCATCGGGCAGGCCCGCAAGCTGGACATGGACGAGGTCCGCAAGTCCATCGAGAGCGGTAAGGCCGGGGCCTGACGCAGGCCCCTTCGGGCGGCACGGGCCTCTTCGTGCGGCACCGGCGGCGGCGCTCCGGCCCCGGGGCGCCGCGCTCAGCGCTCCAGTACCAGCGCCAGTCCCTGGCCCACGCCGATGCACAGCGCCGCGAGGCCCGTTCCTGAGCCCGCGGCCGCCAGCTGGTGGGCCACGGAACCGGCCAGGCGGGCGCCCGAGGCGCCCAGCGGGTGGCCGATGGCGATGGCGCCGCCGCGCGGGTTGACCACCGCCGGGTCCAGCTCGGGCCACTCGGCGAGGCAGCCCAGCGACTGAGCGGCGAACGCCTCGTTCAGTTCGAAGGTGGTGAGGTCCGCGAAGCTGCGGCCCGCCTTGGCGAGGGCGCGCTGGACGGCCTCCACCGGTCCGAGGCCGAACAGCTGCGGCTCGATGCCGGTGACGGCGGAGGCGCGGACACGGGCGAGCGGCTCGCGCCCGCAGGCCTTCAGGCCCTCCTCGTCGACCAGCAGCAGCGCGGCGGCACCGTCGTTGAGCGGCGAGGCGTTGCCGGCCGTCACGGTGCCGGTGCCGTCGGTGCGGAAGGACGGCTTCAGCTTGGCCAGCGCCTCCATGGACGTGTTCTCACGGATGCACTCGTCGCGGGTGAGGTCCACTCCCCCGTACGGCACGACCTCGCCGTCGTACAGGCCCTCCGCCCAGGCCGCCGCGGCTTTCTGATGGCTCGTCAGGGCGAAGGCGTCCTGCTGCTCGCGGGTGATCGTGTGCTTGTCGGCGATCAGTTCGGCGCCCTCACCGAGCGGAACGGTCCATTCGGCGGGCATCTTCGGGTTGGTCATGCGCCAGCCGAGGGTGGTGGAGTGGAGCTGCTGGTGGCCGGCCGGGAAGGCCCGCTCGGGCTTCTGGAGCACCCAGGGCGCCCGCGACATCGACTCGACGCCACCCGCCAGGACGACCGACGCGTCGCCTACGGCGATGGCCCGCGCGCCCTGGATGACGGCTTCCAGGCCGGAGCCGCACAGGCGGTTGACGGTGACACCGGGTACGCAGACGGGGAGTCCGGCGAGCAGGACGGCCATGCGGGCGACGTCGCGGTTGTCCTCGCCGGCCCCGTTGGCGTCGCCGAAGTACACGTCGTCGAGGCGGGCGGGGTCGAGGGCGGGCGTGCGGTCCATCAGCGCCCTGACGACATGGGCGGCCAGGTCGTCCGGCCGTACGGAGGAGAGGGCGCCCCCGAACTTGCCGATCGGCGTGCGGACGGCGTCGACGATGTAGACGTCGCGGATGCTCATCGGGTGCTCTCCCACCATGACCTCGACTGTTCGCCAGGTGAAGTATTCTTCATCCTCTGGCTCGCTTGAGTCTCCGCCCCCGGCCCGCCCCGTGTCAACGGATGCCCGGTCGGGGCGCGGGAGGCGCGGGTGATCAGCGGATACGTGCGGACAGTCCGTAGTCGAGCTCCGCGCCGTCCACCAGCAGGGCCTCCACGGTGCGGGTCTCGGGGTCGATGTCGGCCTCCATGCCCTCGCCCACGTAGCGGGGGTAGCCCGACGCGCCCGTCTGGCCGGTGGCCTCCACGACCGCCGAGCGGATCGCGCTCTGCGCGAGGTGCGCCGCGTCGCGCCCCTCCACGTGCTCGGGCACCAGCAGGATCTCGAAGCGCTGCGGATGTGTGCTCATGCAGGCGACGCTAGAGACGTTCCGCGCGCCACGCACCTCAGGTGGACTCAGGTGGATTCGCGGTGGATCGCTCGGGCGCCCATCAGGTCGTGCCCCTCAGGCGTACGGCCGGGGTCGGCGACCGCCCGGTCGACCAGCTCGGCCAGGTGCTGGCCGGTCTCCATGTCGATCTGGACCGTGCTCAGCCGGGGCCGCAGCAGCCGGCCGAGCAGCAGGTCGTCGGCGCCCATGACGGCCGTGTCGCCCGGGACGGAGACCCCCGCGTCCTGCAGGGCGCGCATCAGGAGCATCGCGTACTCGTCGTTGTACCCGAAGACGGCCTCCAGGCCCAGGTCGGACCAGCGGGCGGCGAGGGCCGCGGCCGACTCCTCCGTATAGGCCAGGGACAGCGGTACGACCTCGGCGCCCGTGCGCGCCGCCGCGCGGCGCACCCCGTCGAGGCGGGGCCCGGAGAACAGCTCCAGGCCGGTCTCCTCGGGCACGACCACGCCGATGCGCCGGTAGCCGCGCTCCAGCAGGTGGGCGCCCGCGCAGGCGCCCACCCGGCTCTGGTCCATGGCCAGGGCGTGGGCGCCCTCGACGGGCCGTGGGCCGAGCGTGATGACGGCCCTGGCGCCGGACCTCTTGAGGACCTCGACGCCCTGCGGGGTGAGCTCCACCTCGCCGAGCGACACGACGGCGACGGGACGCAGCTCCGCCCAGGCACGGGCCGCCTCGTCGCCGTCCAGGCCCATGCTGCCGTACTGCACGACCGTGTAGTCGAGGCGGCGCAGCGCCCACTGGAGCTCGTTGAGGAAGTGACCGTAGAGCGGGCTGACGGGGATGTGCGCGGTGGGCAGCAGCACGATCCGGGTGTGGCCGGCGCGCAGGCTCCGGGCGGCGGCGTGCGGGACGTAACCCAGTTCCTCGGCGGCCTGCCGGACGCGGAGACGGGTCGGTTCGCTGATCCGTACGGCCGAGGTGTTGTTGAGCACGTACGAGACGGTGGCCCGGGAGACACCGGCCAGCCGCGCGACATCGGCACTGGTCGGCACCGGGCGTGGGGCCGGAGGTCCGGCGGGCGGCCGGGGAGGTGTCTGGGTCATCGCCCTCGGCATCTTTCCAGACCGGTCCCCGCGCGGGTCCGGCGGATGGCCGGAAAGGGGTGCCGCCCAGTCCTCCACCGCTTACCGAGCGTCGACCCGCGCGGCCACGGCGGCGGCGTGGGAGGGGTGGGCCGACCGCCCCGGTCACGCCGTCGTGACCGCCGCGAACGTGTCGCGGAACGCGCCCAGGGTCGTCGCCCCGCGCGTCCGGTCCAGGACCGCGAACACGACCTCCTCGAAGTGCCGGGCGAACCGGCCCTCCCCGGTCAGCAGCGCCCGGAACGCGGCCGCCACCTGTCCGGGATCGTTGCGGAAGACCCCGCAGCCCCACGCGCCCAGGACGAGGCGCCGGTAGCCGCACGCCGCCGCGGTCTCCAGCACACGTTCCGCGCGCGAGGCGAGCGCGGCCGGGATGCGTGCGGCGTCCTCGGGCGTACGGCTGGTGATCACCCCGGCGTTGGGTGCGGGTGACGTGAGAAATCCCACGCGGTACGGGGAGTTGAGCAGCCGGCCCCGGTCGTCGCGGAAGACCGGCACGCCCGGGGAGTGGATGACCCGGTCGGTGTAGAAGGGGCTGCGTTCGGCGCGGTGGTGGTCGTAGAACTCCGGGACGCGCAGGAGCGTGGCGTACAGCGCCGAGGCGCGGCACAGGGCCTCCTCCTGGGCCTGTGCGCCGTTCAGGTAGCCGCCGCCGGGGTTGCGGGCGGAGGAGAAGTTGAGGACGGCGACGGGTGCCGGGCCCGCGTCGGTGAGCCGCCTCGCCGCCTCCAGGCTGGACTCGGCCGTGACCTCGAAGCGCGTGGTGCGGTCGGTGTCCGGGGTCACCGGGACCGGCCCCGGGCCGTACATCGCGGTCCCTTCGAGGGAGGCGGTGACCTCGGGACCTATGGTGACCGGCCGGCCGTCGGGGGCCTGGTACCGGCCCCCGGCGACGATCTCCTCGGTGTCCTTCGCGATCCCTCGCAGACGTGCACTCATACCCGGCATGGTCGACAATCATTCGAGCGTGCGGCAACCGGATTTCCGCCCCTGAGGGCACTCTTGTGCGATCACGGACCGGTGGCTTAGGTGGGACGGAACGCCTTCGGACAGGCCTTCGACAGGAGGAGCCCGTATGCCACTGAGTGACATGCCGGAGAGCGGCGGTCCACTCGCCGAGGACGAGGCCGAGGACCTGCTGCGCTGCATCTGTTTCAAGACCGGCCCCCCTCGCACGATCGGGGTCGAACTGGAGTGGTTCGTCCATGACCTGCACATCCCGCAACTCCCCGTCACCCCCGACCGGCTCCGTACCGCATTCGACGGACTGCGGAGCCTGCCGCTGACGTCGGCACTCACCTTCGAACCCGGCGGGCAGCTGGAGCTCAGCTCGCCGCCCGCCGCGTCCCTCATGGAATGCGTCACCACCGTCTCGGCCGATCTGACGGCCGTACGGACCGCGCTGGGCGCCCTGGGTCTCACCCTCACCGGCGCGGGTACCGATCCCTGGTACCCGCCTCGCGACCGGCTGCTCTCCGCACCGCGCTACGACGCGATGGAGAGGTACCTGGACCGTACGGGTCCGGCCGGGCGCGCCATGATGCGTGACTCCGCCTCCGTCCAGGTCTGCCTCGACGCCGGGCACGAGGAGCCCGGCCCGCTGGGCTTCGAGCGGCGCTGGCGGCTGGCCCACCTGCTGGGCCCCGTCCTGGTCGCCGCGTTCGCCAACTCCCCCACCCTGCACGGCAAACCATCCGGTCTGCGGTCCACCCGGCAGGGTCTGTGGGCGGACCTGGATCCGGTACGGGGCGTGGCCCCGGACACCGGGCGGGAGCCGCGCGCCGCGTGGGCGGCACATGTGCTGGACGCCCCGGTGATGTGCGTCCGGGGCGGGGACGGACCGTGGTCGGTTCCCGAGGCGCTGACCTTACGGGAGTGGCTGCGGTACGGGGAGCCGAGGCCCGCCACCCGGGCGGATCTCGACTACCACCTGACCACGCTGTTCCCGCCCGTCCGGCCGCGCGGCCACCTGGAGCTGCGCATGATCGACGCCCAGCCGGGTGAGGACGGCTGGATCGTGCCGCTGGCCGTCACGACGGCGCTGTTCGACGACCCGGAGGCGGCCGAGGCCGCGTACCGCGTGGTCGAGCCCCTGGCGGCATCGGTCACCCCAGCCGCGCCGCCACGCGACGCGCTGTGGCGCGGCGCCTCGCGCGACGGTCTGACCGCGCCCGCGCTGCACGAGGCCGCCGTCGCCTGTTTCGCGCTCGCGCTGGAGGCGCTGCCCCGGCGGGGCGCCACCACCGCCGTCCTGGACGCGGTCGCCGCGTTCCACGAGCGCCATGTCCTGCGGGGCCGATGTCCCGCCGACGACCAGTTCGCCCCCGAGACCGTGACCGCGACCGGAACCGGGACACCCGGGAAGGACAGCCGTACATGACGGACCCCGAGAAGCTCAGGCGGCGGGCGCTGGACGCGCTGACCACCGCCCGGGCGCGCACCGCCCTGCTCACGAGCTGTGTCGACGACAATGAACTGACCGCCCAGCACTCGCCGTTGATGTCTCCGCTGGTGTGGGACCTGGCCCACATCTCCAACCAGGAGGAGCAGTGGCTCTGGCGCGCCGTGGCGGGGCGTGCGGCGCTGCGCCCCGAGATCGACTCGATCTACGACGCGTTCGAGCATCCCAGGGCCACCCGGCCCACGCTGCCGCTGCTGGCGCCCGCCGAGGCGCGTGCGTACGCCTCCGACGTACGCGACCGCGTCCTCGACGTACTGGAGCGCACCCCGCTGGAGGGCGGCCGGCCGCTGGTCGACGCCGCGTTCGCCTTCGGCATGGTCGCCCAGCACGAGCAGCAGCACGACGAGACGATGCTGATCACCCATCAGCTGCGGCCCGGTCCCGCCGCGCTGGACGCCCCGGAGCCGCCGCCGGGACCGGGGACGGCGGGTCTGCCCGCCGAAGTGCGGGTGCCTGGCGGGCCGTTCACCATGGGTACCTCGGCCGAGCCCTGGGCGCTGGACAACGAAAGGCCGGCGCACGCGCGCGTGGTGCCGGAATTCTTCATCGACACGGTGCCCGTCACCAACGGCGCGTACATGGCGTTCATCGCGGACGGCGGCTACCGCGACGAGCGCTGGTGGGCGCCCGAGGGCTGGGCGCAGATCCGGGAGCACGGCATCGGCGCGCCGCTGTTCTGGCGCCGGGAGGGCGGGCAGTGGCTGCGGCGCCGGTTCGGTGTGGTGGAGCCTGTGCCGGAGGACGAGCCGGTGCTGCACGTCAGCTGGTACGAGGCCGATGCCTACGCCCGCTGGGCGGGGCGCCGGCTGCCGACCGAGGAGGAGTGGGAGAAGGCCGCCCGCCACGACCCGGCCTCGGGCCGCTCGCTGCGCTACCCGTGGGGTGACGAGGACCCGACGCCCGAGCACGCCAATCTGGGCCAGCGCCATCTGCGGCCCGCGGCGGCCGGGAGCTATCCGGCCGGGCAGTCGCCTCTCGGTGTACGGCAGTTGATCGGTGACGTGTGGGAGTGGACGTCGAGCGACTTCCTCCCGTACCCCGGTTTCGTCGCGTTCCCGTACAAGGAGTACTCGGAGGTGTTCTTCGGACCGGGGCACAAGGTGCTGCGCGGCGGTTCGTTCGCCGTGGATCCGGTGGCGTGCCGGGGCACGTTCCGCAACTGGGACCTGCCCGTGCGGCGGCAGATCTTCTCCGGGTTCCGCACCGCGAGGGACGCCTGATGTGCCGTCATATCGCATACGTAGGCCCTCCGGCGCCGATGGGTGAGGTACTGGTGTTCCCGGCGCACGGCCTGTACCGGCAGTCGTGGGAGCCCAGGCGCCAGCGGTACGGGACGGTGAACGCGGACGGCTTCGGCGTCGGCTGGTACGCGGACGCGGACGGGGACGGGGACGGGGAGCGCGACCCCGTGCCGGCCCGGTACCGGCGCGCCGGGCCCATCTGGGCCGATCTGTCGTTCGCCGACCTGGCCCGGGTGGTGCGCACCGGCGCCCTGCTGGCCGCCGTCCGGGACGCCACGCTGTCCGGGGCCGACGCGGAGGCGGCCGCCGCGCCGTACGCCGCCGGGCCGTGGCTGTTCAGCCACAACGGCGCGGTCAAGGGCTGGCCCGGCTCCCTCGCACCGCTTGCCTCGCGGCTGCCCGCCCAGGAGGTGCTGTCGCTGGAGGCCCGCAAGGACTCGGCCCTCGTCTGGGCGCTGGTCCTGCACCGGCTGCGGGACGGCGACGAGCCGGCGCAGGCGCTGGCCGAGACCGTGTACGAGGTTGCCGACGCGGCCCCGGGTTCGCGGCTGAACCTGCTGCTCACCGATGGCGAGACCATCTGCGCGACCGCCTGGGGCGACACCTTGTGGTACCTGGCCGAGCCCGCCAGGCACCGCACGGTCGTGGCCTCGGAGCCGTACGACGACGATCCGGGCTGGCGAGAGGTCCCCGACCGCACGGTCCTCGCCGCGACCCGTACCGATGTCCTTCTGACCCCGCTCAAGGAGCCCGCCGCGTGAGCCCGTTCCTGCTGACCCGTACCCTGCCCGAGGACGCCACCGGCGCCGATCTGCGCGCCGACGTCCTGCACGGCCTGACCCGTACGCCGAAGGACCTGCCGCCCAAGTGGTTCTACGACGCACGGGGCAGCGAACTGTTCGAGGAGATCACCCGGCTGCCCGAGTACTACCCGACCCGGGCCGAGCGGGAGATCCTGGTCGCCCGGGCGGCGGAGATCGCCGAGGTCACACGGGCCCGCACCCTGGTGGAGCTGGGCTCGGGCTCGTCGGAGAAGACCCGCCATCTGATCGAGGCGCTGCTGCCGGGGCTGGAGAGCTACGTGCCGGTGGACGTCAGCGAGAGCGCGCTGCGCGGGGCGGCGGAGGCGCTGACCGGCGAGCACCCCGGGCTGCAGGTCCACGCGCTGATCGCCGACTTCACCCGGGGCCTGGCCCTGCCGGGCACGCCGGGGCCCCGGCTGGTCGCCTTCCTGGGCGGCACGATCGGCAATCTGCTGCCCGAGCAGCGGAAGTTGTTCCTGCGTTCCGTGCGGTCGCTGCTCTCGCCCGGCGACGCGCTGCTGCTGGGCACGGACCTGGTGAAGGACGAGGAGACACTGGTCGCGGCGTACGACGACGCGGCGGGCGTGACGGCCGAGTTCAACAAGAACGTGCTGGCCGTGCTGGCGCGCGAGCTGGGCGCGGACGCCGATCCGGCCGACTTCGACCATGTCGCGGTGTGGGACCGGGAGAGGGAGTGGATCGAGATGCGGCTGCGGGCGCGCCAGGCGCTGACCGTGAAGATCCCGGAGCTGGACCTGGCGGTCACCTTCGAGGCCGGGGAGGAGATGCGTACGGAGGTGTCGGCGAAGTTCCGTCAGGAGGGGGTGCGCGGCGAACTGGCGGGCGCCGGGATGGAGCTGGCGCACTGGTGGACGGATGAGGAGGGGCGGTTCGCGCTGTCGCTGGCGACGGCGGTCTGAGCCGCCCGTGCCAGTGCGCGGCGGTCCGTGTGGCGGCCGGCGGGGATCGGGGGCAGGATCCGGATCTCCGCGGTCAGCCCACGGGCCGTCGCGACCCGCCACAGCGAGGCGGTGAGCGGGTCGTCTCCGACGAAGGCCGCCGAGCCGGTCGGGCGGTAGGTGATGCGTACGGGCCGGACGGCGGCGCCCGCGTCCATCGCGGCCTGGAAGGCGGCGGGCCGGAACCGGCCTCCGGCGCGGCCGCACCAGGTGGAGCCCTCGGGGAAGACGACCACGCGGGAGCCGCCGCGCAGGGCCTCCGCGATGTCCCGGACCGTGCCGGGGAGGGAGCGCAGCCGGTCGCGTTCGAGGAACAGGGTGCCGCCGCGGGCGGCGAGCGGGCCGAGCAGCGGCCAGTGCCGTACCTCGCTCTTGGCGAGCATCCGGCCGGGCAGGACGGCGGCGACGAGCGGTATGTCGAGCCAGGAGACGTGGTTGGCGACCACGAGTTGCGGTTCCTTCCCCGGTACGCCGCCGGTGACCCGTACGCGTACGCCGAAGGCCCGGATCACCGTCCGGCACCAGAGCCGGGTGGCCCGCTCGCGGGCGGCGCGACCGAGGGGCGCGGTGAGGGGCGCGAGGAGCACGCCGGCGAGGACGGCCAGGACGCCGGCCGTCAGCCGCCCGACGGCCCTGACGCCTGTGGCCTTTCGCGTCGTACGGGCACAGTGGCGGGGCGTGCAGGGCGCGCTGGGCAGCCAGGCGCTCATTACGCGGGGGCGAGGGAGAGGAAGTGCCGCAGGTAGCGGGGGTCGGTGCGGCGCAGCGACAGCAGGACGTACAGGTCGGCGACGCCGAAGTCGGCATCGTGGGCGGGCGCCCCGCAGACCCAGGCGCCCAGGCGCAGGTAGCCGCGCAGCAGGGGCGGGAGCTCGGTGCGGCCGGCGGGCCGGGCGACGCTCTCGGCGGACCAGAGCTTGTGCGGGGTGACCCAGTACTCCTCGGGGGCCAGGTGCTTGGCCTTGACCGTGTCCCAGGTGGCGGCGGCGAGGGCGCCGCCGTCGGCGAGCGGGAGGGAGCAGCAGCCGGCCAGCCAGGTGTGGCCGGTGCGGGTCATGTAGCGGGCGATGCCGGCCCAGATGAGGGAGATGACGGCGCCGTTGCGGTGGGCGGGGTGGACGCAGGAGCGGCCCACCTCGACGAGGTCGTCGCGGACCGGGGCGAGGCGGGTGAGGTCGAACTCGCCCTCGGAGTACAGCCGGCCGGCGATACGAGCACGGTCGGGCGGAAGCAGCCGGTAGGTGCCGACGACGTCGCCGGTGGCCTCCTCGCGTACGAGGAGGTGGTCGCAGTACGCGTCGAACTCGTCGCCGTCCAGGCCGGGCTCCGGCCCGTCGAGGCGCGCCCCCAGTTCGCCTGCGAACACCTGGTGCCGCAGCCGCTGGGCGGCGCGTACCTCCTCCTGGTCCTGGGCGAGCGAGACGACGTAACGGGACTGCGGCGCGGCGGCCGGGGCGGGTTCGAGGGTGGCGGGGGATGCGGGCATGGCGGTCTCCTGTGCCGGAGGGAAGGGCCCGGACCTCGGCTGCGGCGGCCCGGCTCCTTACTTCTTCCGTGGCCGGCTGGATTCGACATGACCGCGCGGCGGAGCGTGGATGTGCGACGGCTGAATGCCCGGTACGCGGAACATCCCGCCGCCCGGTTCGGCCCCCGCGCCGCCCGCCGCCGGTGCTCCCGCCCCGGCGCCCGTGCCCCTGCCCGGACGGGCGGCGCCCCGGCGCCCCACCCTCGGGACGCCCACCCGGCCCTGGCCGGAGCCGTGCGCCTGACCGGTCGGGTACGGCAGAGGCCGGCCAGGCGGCGTGGCGCGGGCCCGGGTCCCGCTGGGGCCATGACCCACCAAGCGGGCGCCGCACGCCCGCCAGGCGGATGCCGGTCGGGGGGCCGCCTGAGCCGGGGCTGGCCGAGCCGGTGCCGCGGGGTCGTGGCCCGCCAAGGCCGAACCCCCCGGCGGGGCGACCAACGCCAGGTCTCGTGCCCCACGCGGGACCCAGCCCTGCCAGGCGCATGCCGCTCGGGGCGCGGCACCGCCTGGGCCGGGACCTCGACAAGCCGGCGCCACGAGATCGTGGCCCCGCCAAGGCCGAACCCCCCGGCGGGGCGACCAACGCCAGGTCGCGCCCACCCGGGACGCAGCTCGCCAAGCCGGCGCCACGGACGGCCGCCGCGAGGCCCGCAGCCCCGCCGAGCCGGCTGCCGCCGAGGCCGGGTCACCCCGCATGCTGCGCCGCCGGGCCGGATGCTGGCCGGGCCGGGACTCGCCGAGCCGGTGCCACGGCGCCCACGCTCGCCAGGCGGATGCCGCTGCGTACCGGGTGCCGCCTGGGACGGCCCGCCGGGGTGAGTGCCGGCGGGCCGGGGTCGGGGCCGCTTAGCCGGCGGACGGGTCAGCGGTCGTTGCTGAGGATGGCGGTGATCTTCGCCGAGGCGGTCTTCGCGGCGCGTTCGGGGGATGCGCCCTCCAGGACCGCCGTCATGTACGGCTTGATGGGGTTGGCCGCTTCGACGGCCGCCCATTCCGGCGAGTTGGGGGTCGCCCGGCCGCGCGCGGCGCCCGCGGCCATCGCCGCGGTGGCTTCCTGGCCTTCGACGGCGGAGGCCAGGGACGACTTGTTGGGGACGTAGTTCATGGTGCGGGCGAGGTCGGTCTGCCACTGCTCGCCCGCCAGCGCCGTGACGACCGATATGGCGGCGTGCCGGTCGCGCGAGTTCAGCGGGACGATCAGGTCGGAGCCGCCGGTGAAGACCGCGCACGGCTTGTCGGCCGTTCTGCCGGGGATCGGGAAGAAGCCGAGCTTGCCCTTGAGGGCCGGGTTCCGTTCCTCGATGGCGGCCGCGGCGTTCGGCGGCGCGATGATCTGGGCCACGTTTCCCTCGGCGAAGACCTGGGCCTGCGGCGGGGTCTCCTCGTCCGCGTCCTTGGGGCCCTCGCCGAGTTCCTGGAGCTCCTTGTAGATGTCCATGCCCCGCAGGGCGGCGGGGCTGTCCAGGGCGCCCGTCCACTTCCCGTTCTTCTCGACCGCGAGTTCGCCGCCCTCGTCCCAGACGAACCCGGCGAGGGTGTACCAGTCCTGCCCGGCGAGGTAGATGCCCTGCGTGCCGCCGCCGCTGTCGTTGAGCTTCTCGGTGTCCTCCAGCCACTCCTCGCGGGTCTTGGGCGGCGCTTCGATCCCGGCCCGGTCGAACAGGTCCTTGTTGTAGATGACGACCCGGTTGGCCGCGTACCAGGGGATGCCGTACTGGGCACCGTCGACCCGGCCGGGTTCGGCGAGGCCGGGGAGCCAGTCCTCGTAGCCGAGGTCCCGCACCGATTCGAGCGTCAGGTCGTACAGCAGGTCGGTGTCGGCGTACTGGGCGACCTGGGTGTTGCCGACCTCGATGACGTCGGGCGCGTCGTCGCTCTCCAGCGCGGCGGTGACCTTCTTGCCGATGCCGGTCCACTCCTGGAAGGTGACCTCCAGGTCTATGCCGGGGTGCTCCTTCTCGTACGTGGTGGTGAACCGCTTCAGGAAGTCGTCGGACACGCTGTCCTTCATCAGCCACACGGTCACCGTGCGGGGGCCGCCCGCCTCGTCTCCGGGCAGCAGCCCGCAGCCGGTCAGGGCGGGCGAGGCCGTGGAAACGAGCGCGCAGGCGCAGGCCAGGAAGCGCTTCTTCACGTAGGTCACCTTTTGCGTGTGCAGGAAGAGTTGACCCGGCGTGGGGGGGAAGCGAAGCGGGTTCGCCGCGGGTGTGATGGCTGGATTTTGGTATGGACCAACGAGTGGGTCAAGGGGCGGAGGTCAACGGGCGGGGAGCATCCCGCAGTTCACGCCCTCGCGCGCCGCAGCAACGGAGGCAGCACGGGCAGGCCCCGCGCCACGCGGGCCGCCACCGCGGCGTACGCGACCCCCGCGGCCAGTGAGGCCACCAGCGCGAGCCAGCCCGAGAACTGGTCGACGCGCGGGTAGACCTGCCAGTGGACGACGTAGATGTACAGCGAGCTGCCGGCCAGCAGGCCCGCGACCCGGTTGACCGGACCCGGGCTCGGCAGGCTCGGCACCCATACGAGCAGGACGAAGCCCGCCATGATCAGGGCCTCCCGCGCCGGCTCGCCGGAGAAGAAGCCCGGGACGGTGAGCAGGGCGGCCCCGGTCACCAGGAGCCGTTGCCGTACGGTGCTCGCCTTCGCGGCGGCCCAGCCCAGGGCGAACAGCCAGGGCACGACGAACGCCGACGGCAGGTGGATCCGGTCGCGGAGGCCGAGGACGTCGTACCGGGTGAGGAGCGCGAGCGCGGCGAGGGCCATGGGCAGGCCGAAGGGATGGCGCCGCTCCAGCCGGTCGACGGCCGGGACGGCGACCAGCGCGGTGACGGCGAGCAGGAGGAAGACGAGGACCTCGATGAACCAGAAGGGCGCCACATGGCCCTCGCGCGGCGGGAGGAAGCTTTCGAAGAGGAGGAGGGTGGCGAGCCCGTAGTCCTCGGTGAGGAGCAGCATCAGGGCGGTCCAGGCCATGGTCGGTACGACGATGCGCGTGATGCTGCGCCGCGCGTGGCGGACGCGCTCGCGGCGCCCGGCGGACGTGAGGTGGAAGCGGGCGAGATTGAACCCCGCGACGGCCAGCAGCAGATGGGCGCCGCCCTTGATGTGGAAGACGGGGATGTGCGACCCGACGACGCAGACGATCGCGAAGGCGCGCAGCGCGATGCTGGTATCCAGGGTGCGCAGGGCCTTCGCGGCCTTCCTCGGTTCCCTCCCCGGCGCCTGGAGCAGTTCGCGGATCGGGAGGGTGTGCCAGTGGGGCGGGAGGTGTCCGAGGGTCCGTTCGAGGTTCAGGGACATCTCGACGTACGAGAGCGAGTCGCCGCCCAGGCCGGTGAAGGTGCTGTCCTCGGTGGCGTCCGGCCGGTCGAGGACCTCGGCGTACAGCCGGCACAGCCGCGCCACGTCGACGGGCCCCGTCGGCAGCGGGGCGTCGGTGGGTGTCAGGTCGCGTACGGCCCGGTAGTCGGGCTTTCCGGAGGCCAGCCTGGGGAGTTCGGGGAGGACGTGGACATGGACGGAGCGCGGTGGCAGACCGCACTCCTTCACCACCAGCCGCCGGACGTGCCCGGCGTCGACGCCGCTGCGGGCGGCTGCCACCACGAGCCGGTCGTCGTCGCCCGCGCAGTACGCGGTGATGCCCCGGTCCGCGAGCATCGACTCGATGCGTTCCGGGTCGACCCGGAGGCCGAGTATCTTCGCGAACCGGCTGACGCGGCCCACGACTTCGTAGAGGCCGTCGGGGGCGCGCCGCCCGATGTCGCCGGTGCGCAGTTCACCGACGGTGCGGCCGAGGGCGAGGTCGGCGGGGTTCTCGGCGTACCCGAGCATGACGTTGGGCCCGGTGTAGACCAGTTCGCCGGTGCCCGGCTCGGGCCAGTCGGGGTGGGGTTCGAGGCGGAACGACCCGCCGGGTACGGGGATGCCGATCGCCCGCGGACGGCCGGCCGCGCGCTCCGGCGGCAAGTAGGCCATGCGGGCGGTCGCCTCGGTCTGGCCGTACATGACGAAGAGGTCCCAGCCCCGGCGGCTTCCGAGGCCGGCGTAGCGCGTGACCCGGTCGGGGGCCAGTCGGCCGCCGGCCTGGGTGAGGTAGCGCAGGTGCGGGAGGTCCATGTCGGCGAAGCCGACCCGGTCGAGCAGGTCGAAGGTGTACGGGACGCCGGCGAACGTCGTGGCGCGCCGGGCGCGCAGGAGGTCCCAGAAGCAGGGGTCGGCCACCGAGAGGTCGGTGAGGACGAGCCCGGCGCCGCTCAGCAGGTGGCTGTTGATGACGGACAGGCCGTAGCAGTAGTGCATGGGCAGGGTCGTCGCGGCGCGGTCGTCGGGGCGTATGCCGAGGTAGGTGGCGATGGACTCGGCGTTGGCCTGGACGTTGTCGTGGGAGAGCCGGACGAGCTTGGGCGAGCCCGTGGTGCCGGAGGTGCTCAGGAGGAGCGCGAGGTCCTCGTGGAGGGTGTGTACGGAGCCGGCGCGCCGCTCGTGGAGGGTCCAGCCGCCGTCCCGGTCGGGGGCGGCCACGACGTCGGGGTCGTACGCGTCGGTGAGGGACCGTACCGCTTCGGCGTTGTCCCCCGGGACCAGCAGCACGGGGTGGCCCGCGGCGAGGGCGGCGAGGTAGGTGACGAGGGCGTCGACCGTGTTGGCACCGGCGAGCAGGACCAGGCGCCGCCGCGGGCCGAGGCGCCGGGCCGCCTGGGCGACCCGGTCGGCGAGGTCGCGGTAGGACACCTCGCCGTCCCGGGTGAGCAGGGCGGGGCGGTCGCCGAAGGCCGCCAGACGGCGCGCGAACGGGACGGCCCTGGTATCCAGGCGCAGGTCGGGGGTGATGAGCACGGGGCGCATCTTAGGCAGACCTTACTTCGCTGGAAAGGCACAGAAACGTCACGAACCTGGCGGACCATCATCTGACACACCGTAGAGCAGCCGTTATCACGCCGTGATTGACGGTGAGGTTAGCTTTACCTTATCCATAGGGGGCTCACAGGTTCTCCGCTCCTGTGCTCCGCTCCTCCCGTCAGGAAGGCTCCACATGCGCCGCCCCTCGGCCCGCCGCCTCGCCGCCGCCGTCGCGGCAGGTCTGCTCCTGCCCGCCCTCGGGGCCTGCAGCGACGACCCGGCCGGCCTCGTCATCTACTCCGGCCGCAACGAGAACCTCGTCAAGCCGCTGATCGAGAAGCTGGAGAAGCACCTCGGCACCACGGTCGAGGTGCGCTACGGCGACAGCGCCGAGCTCTCGGCGCAGCTCCTGGAGGAGGGCGACAAGACCGAGGCGGGCCTGTTCCTGTCGCAGGACGCGGGAGCCCTCGGCGCGCTGTCCAAGGAGGGCAGCCTCGCCCCGCTGCCGAAGGCGACGCTCGACAAGGTCGCGCCCGCCTACCGCAGCGCCGCCGGCGACTGGACCGGCGTCAGCGGCCGCGTACGGGTCATCGCGTACAACGCCGACAAGGTGACCGCGCCCCCGAACAGCGTGCACGAGCTGGTGAAGCCGGAGTGGAAGGGCAAGATCGGGTACGCCCCGACGAACGCCTCCTTCCAGGCGTTCGTCACCGGCATGCGCGTCCTGGAGGGCGACGACGCCACCCGTACCTTCCTCAAGGGCCTGAAGGCCAACGGCGCCAAGCCGTACGACAAGAACACCGACATCCTCAACGCGGTCGACTCCGGCGAGGTCTCGCTCGGCCTGCTCAACCACTACTACTGGTACGAGAAGGTCGCCGAGGAGGGCGAGGACAAGGTCGACGCCAAGGTCCACTTCCTGCCCGAGGGCGACCCGGGCGGCCTGGTCAACGTGGCCGGCGCGGGCATTCTCAAGAGTGACGACAAGAAGCGCGCCGAGTACGCGCAGAAGGCCGTCGACTTCCTCCTGTCCGCCGAGTCCCAGCGGTACTTCGCCGAGGAGACCAAGGAGTACCCGCTGGCCGCCGGGGTGAAGTCCGCCAAGGGCGTGCCGCCGCTGGAGTCGCTCCAGCCGCCCAAGATCGACCTCGGCAGGCTGGACTCGCTGAAGGAGACCCTGGCCATGCTGCAGGACGTCGGAATGGTCTGAGCGCCGTGACCCCACCGGATTCCCCGGTCCGGACGTCTCACGTCACCCGCCCGGCAGGCGTCCCCGCGCCCGCCGGGCGGCGGCGTGCCGGAACCCCGCCCTCCTGGGTGCTCGTCGTGCCCGCCTGCCTCGCGGCGGCGCTCGCCGTCCTGCCGCTCGGCTATCTGGCGGTACGGGCGCTGGAGCGCGGCCCCGCCTTCGCGTGGGACGTCGTCGCCGACGAACGGACCGGCCTGCTGCTCCTGCGCAGCCTCGGGCTCACGGCCGCCGTGGTCGCCGCGTGCCTGGTGCTCGGCGTGTCGCTGGCCTGGCTCACCGTGCGCACCGCGCTGCCCGGCGCCCGCGCCTGGTCGGTGCTGGTGACGCTGCCGCTCGCGGTGCCCAGCTATGTGGCCGCGTTCGCCTGGCTGTCCGCCGCGCCCCCGCTGGCCGGGTTCGCCGGTTCGGCGCTGGCGCTGACGCTGGTGAGCTTCCCGTACGTGTACCTGCCGGTCGCCGCCGCGCTGCGCGGCACCGATCCGGCGCAGGAGGAGGTCGCGCGCTCGCTGGGGCACGGTCCCGTGCGCACGTTCCTGCGCGTGACGCTCCCCCAGCTGCGGCCGTCGGCGGCCGGTGGCGGGCTGCTGGTCGCGCTGTACGTGCTGTCCGACTTCGGCGCGGTGTCGCTGATGCGGTACGACACGTTCACCCGGGGCATCTTCACCTCGTACCGGGCAAGTTTCGACCGGACGCCGGCCGCCGCGCTGAGCGCCGTGCTCGTGCTCATGACGATCGCCCTGGTCGCCGCCGAGGCGCGTACGCGGGGCCGGGCGGGCCATGCGCGGACGGGTACGGGGACGGCGAGGCCGGCCGTACCCGTGCGGCTGGGCGCGATGCGGTGGCCCGCGCTCGGGTGGTGCGGGGCGGTGGTGGCCGCCGCCGTGGCGTTCCCGCTCGGCACGCTCGGCTACTGGCTGGCGCGCGGTACGTCGGCGACCTGGGACCCGGTGACGGTGGCCGACACGGCGCTGACCACACTCGGCGTCGCCGCCGCCGGGGCGGCGCTCACCACGCTGCTGGCCCTGCCCGTCGGGGTGATCGCGGCGC
The DNA here is from genome assembly GCF_002099185.1 of Streptomyces sp. CB03238. Lineage (NCBI taxonomy): Bacteria > Bacillati > Actinomycetota > Actinomycetes > Kitasatosporales > Streptomycetaceae > Streptomyces > Streptomyces sp. CB03238. The sequence goes on from NZ_NBCN01000014.1 coordinate 178,722, forward strand.
GCCACCGGGGCCGCGCCACGCACCTGCTGGAGCAGGCGGCGTACGCGGGTCACGCGGTGCCCGGCATCACGGTCGGGCTGGCCCTGGTGTTCTTCGCGGTGCGCTACGCCCACCCGCTGTACCAGGAACTGCCCCTGCTGGTCTGCGCGTACGCCGTGCTGTTCCTGCCCGTCGCGGTGGCCGCCACCCGCGCGGCCGTGCTCCAGGCGCCGCCCGTGCTGGAGGACGTCGCCCGCTCGCTCGGCCGCTCGCCGTTGCGCGTGCTGCGGGACGTCACCGTGCCGCTGGCCGCGCCGGGCGTCGCCGCCGGGGCGGCCCTGACGTTCGTGGTGTGCATGAAGGAGCTGCCCGCCACCCTTCTGCTGCGCCCCACCGGCATGGACACCCTCGCCACCCGGCTGTGGACGGAGACCGGCGCGGGATCGTTCGCCGCCGCCGCGCCCTACGCGGCCGCGCTCATCCTGCTGGCCGCCGTCCCCTCGTACCTCCTCGGAAGGCACCGCCCATGAACGACCTGCGTATCGAGGCGCTGACCAAGGCGTACGGGCCGGAAGGCGACGTGCTGCGCGGGCTGGACCTGACCGTGCCCGGCGGGGCGCTCGCCGCCGTGCTCGGCCCGTCGGGCTGCGGCAAGACGACCCTGCTGCGGATCGTCGCCGGTTTCCTGCGCGCCGACGCGGGCACGGTGACGGTCGGCGGCCGGCTGCTGGGCGGACCGGGCACGCATGTGCCGCCGGAGCGGCGCCGGATCGGCATCGTCCCGCAGGAGGGTGCCCTCTTCCCGCACCTGAGCGTCGCCCGCAACGTCGCGTTCGGGCTGACCGGGCGCGACCGGGGCGCACGGCGCCGGCGTACGGAGGAGATGCTGGAGCTGGTGGGCCTGGCCGGGTACGGCGACCGGATGCCGCACGAGCTGTCCGGCGGCCAGCAGCAGCGCATCGCCCTGGCCCGCGCGCTGGCCCCGGAGCCGGTCCTGGTGCTGCTCGACGAGCCGTTCAACGCCCTGGACAGCGCCCTGCGCGCCGGGGTGCGCGCCGACGTCCGGGCGGCCCTCCGCGCCACCGGCGCCACCGCCCTGCTGGTCACGCACGACCAGCAGGAGGCCCTGTCCACCGCCGACCTGGTCGCGGTCGTCCGGGGCGGCCGGGTGGCCCAGTGCGCCGCGCCCGAGGAGGTGTACCGCCGCCCGGCCGACCCGTGGGTCGCCGGGTTCGTCGGTGACGCCGTCCTCGTACCCGGCAGCGTGGCGGACGGGACGGCCACCACGGCCCTGGGTCCGGTCACGGTCCCGGAGACCGCCGCGTCGCGGGAGGGCACCGTACTGCTGCGGCCCGAGCAGCTCCGCCTGGCCGAACCGGCCGGCGCGCCCGCCCGGGGCACGGTCGTCGACGTCCGCTTCTACGGCCACGACGCGATGGTCACCGTCGACGTCGACGGCCTGGGCGCCCCGGTGGACGTCCGCGCGGCCGGGCCGGTGACCGTACGGCCCGGGGAGGCGGTGGGCATCCGGGTCACCGGGGAGGCCACGCTCCACCCCTGAGCCCCGCATGCCGCGCGGACCTCGGCGTGGTGGTGCACCGTGGAAGGACGCACCACCGGGTGGAGACCACCGGGCGAACGAGGAGACCTCCATGTCGCACCACACCTACCGCGTCACCGAGATCGTCGGCACCTCGCACGAAGGCGTGGACGACGCGATGCGCAACGGCATCGCACGCGCCTCCGAGACGCTGCGGAACCTGGACTGGTTCGAGGTGACGCAGGTCCGGGGGCACATCGAGAACGGGCGGATCGCCCACTACCAGGTCGGGCTGAAGGTCGGGTTCCGCCTGGAGGACGGCGCCGAGGCCGGCTGATCAGGTCCGGCCCTCCTTCTCCTGGGCCTCCACCAGCGCCTCGGAGCTCTCCGCCCAGCGGGCCCGTACGACCCGGAACCCCGCCCGTTCGGCGGCCTCGCAGACCAGCTCGTCGTCGTCGACGAGCATACGGATCTCGCGGGTGGCGGAGAGCCGGCGCAGGATCTCCAGCTTGGTGACCCGGGCCGGGCGGCGGTCCTGGTTGCGGCGCATGTGGACCGGGCCCTTGGGCAGGCCGTGGTCGGCCAGCCACACGACGGTGTCCTCGCGGCACCGTTCGGGGCGGCCGGTGAGGTACACCACGTCGCAGTCCCCGGCCGCCTCCAGGCACAGCTCCACGCCCGGCGCGAGCGGGGGGTCCTTCGGCGCCGCGGCGAAGAAGGCGTCCCAGTCGCGCGGCGCGCGCTCCAGGAAACGCTGCCGGTGCCGGGCGTCGGACAGGGTGTTGTCCAGGTCGAATACGGCCAGTGGCCTGCTGTTTCGCGTCACGGGCCCCAGCGTAGGGAATCCTGGCGCGGCCGGGACGTTGAACCAGGGCGTGAGCTCATTGATCGCTGCGACGCGTCTGTCGGTACTGGACCGCTCCCGCACCCGCGAGGGGCAAGGCGGCCCGGGGGCCCTGCGGGACACCGTGGCCCTCGCCCGGGAGGTGGAGGCGCTCGGCTACCACCGCTTCTGGGTCTCGGAGCACCACAGCGTGCCGGGCGTCGCCGGTTCGGCGCCGACCGTGCTGGCGGCCGCCGTCGCCGCCGCGACGCACACCATCCGGGTCGGCACCGGCGGGGTGATGCTGCCGAACCATCAGCCTCTGGTGGTGGCCGAGCAGTTCGGGGTGCTGGAGTCCCTGTTCCCGGGGCGGATCGACATGGGCCTGGGCCGTTCGGTGGGGTTCACGGACGGGATACGGCGGGCGCTGGGCCGCGACAAGAAGGACGCCGACGACTTCGCGGGGCAGCTTCAGGAGCTGCTGGGCTGGTTCAGGGGTACGCAGACGGCGCACCCGCACGTGCACGCCCGCCCCGCCGAGGGGCTGCGGGTGCCTCCGTACGTCCTGGCCACCGGGGAGGGCGCGGCGATCGCCGCCGGGGCGGGGCTGCCGCTGGTGATAGGGGACCTGAAGGGCCGGTCGAAGGTGGTGGCCGCGATCGAGCGCTACCGCGCGGACTTCCGGCCCTCCGCCTGGTCCGAGGAGCCGTACGTCGTCGTGGCGGGCACCGTCGCGGTCGCCGCGACCGAGGAGGAGGCGGCGCGGCTGCTGGTGCCGGAAGCGTGGTCGCTGGCGTACTCCCGCACACAGGGCGTCTTCCCGCCGCTCGCGCCGCCGGAGCGGATCGAGGGGCTGACGATGACGGCCAAGCAGCGGGAGGTGTACGCGTCGGCTCTGCGCGGCCACATCCACGGCACCGAGGAGCAGGTGCGGGACGCGCTGGAGGAGGCGGTGAAGGAGACGGGCGCCGACGAGATCCTGGTGACGACGAGCACGTACGACCGGGCGGCGCTGCTGGACTCGTACGCCGGGCTCGCCCGCCTCGCGGGCCTGACCGGCGCGCACACCGGGACTGGCGGTCATGCCCGTCCCTCACGGCCTTGATCCGTGCGTCCGCGTCCGGGGCGCCCGGATGCCGGGGCGGTCGGCGCCCCGGCACCGTGCCCGCCGCGTCACTCCTCGTCGCGCAGCCGGGCCGCCAGGGAGATCAGCGGCTCGGCCGCCTCGGTGTGGCCCAGGGCGGTCAGGCGGGGGACCGCGGTGTCGAGGCGGGTCAGGGCGGGGGCGGGGCGTTCCAGGTAGATGCCCTCCACGGCGGCCGCGAGGCGGACGCACTCGGCCCACTCGCCGGCGTGGTCCTCCTCCGCTCCCGGCTCGCCGAGCAGGGCGAGGGCCTTCTCCAAGGCGGCCAGGGCGTCCTCGTACTCGCCGACGTAGGCGTTCACCCTGCCGTATTCGTAGGCCAGGGCGGTGTCCAGGGAACGGCCACGGGCCTCGTACTCGGCGGCGCGGGCCTCGTCGGCGACCTTGCCGGCGTCGGCGAGGAAGGCGAGGGCGTCGGGCAGGCCCTCGGGGCCCTGCTGCTGGGCCTGGAGGCGGGCGAGTTCGCGCAGGCAGTTGCTGAGCTGCTCGTAGCGCGGGCTCCGGGCGTGTGCGGCGAGCGCCTGGTCGGCGGCCTCGCGGGCCCGGCCGAACTCGCCGGACTCGCCGAGGAGTACGGCCGTCTCGGCGGCGATCATGGCGTGGCTGCCCGGGTCGTCGTCCCAGTCGGCGGACTCGGCCGCGAGGGCGACGAACTCCGTCGTCGCGGCCTTGAGGTCCTCCCCCGCGTGCAGCGCGCGGGCGCGGGTCAGGCGGAGCTGGGCGACGAGCCGGTCGTCGACCTCTCCGGCGGCGACGTCCGGTTCGGCCAGGAGGGAGTCGAGCAGGGCGATGCAGTCCTCGACCCGACCGAGGTCCAGGGTGAGCCGGGCCGCGTTGCTGTAGGCGCAGAACGCGTCCGTCCGGTTGTCCCGGCGGAGTTCCAGCTCGGCGGAGCGCGTCAGGTGCCGCAGCGCCTCGTCCGGGTGGCCCAGGTGCATGCAGGCCTCGGCCAGGTCGCTGTGGAGGCGGACGGTGTCGACCGCGTCGGCCGGCCAGTCGGCGGCCAGGCGCAGGCCCTCGGCCAGGTCCGCGTGCGCGGCCCGGGCGTCCCCCAGGCCGAGCTGAAGCCTGCCGCGCAGCCCGAGCGTGCGGGTCAGGTGCCAGGCGGGGCCGTGCGCCTTCAGCCGGTCGAGGAGGGCGTCGACCTCGGTGACCGCGGCGGGCAGGTCCCCGGTCATGGCGTGGGTGCTGGCCCGCAGCAGCAGGGCGCCGGAGATCTGCCCGGCGACGTCGTGCCGGGTCGCGAAGGCGAGGAGCAGGTCCACCTCGGCGAAGACCGGCGCGATGTGCTCCTCGCTCCTGGACGTCTGGAGGCGCAGGCCGAGCGCGGTCGCCCGCATGCGCAGCAGACGGGCCTCCTGGTGCGGGGCGAGGCCGGGCGTCGCCTCGTGCAGGCGGACCATCGCCTCGTGGGCGGTGGTGAACGCGGCTGCCTTCGCCTCGGGTTCCTCGGCACCCTCCGCGGCGATCTCGGCTTCGGCGAGCAGGACGCAGGCGCGGGCGACCGCGGCATCACCCGGCTCTCCGGCGTCCTCGTACAGGCCCGCGGCCTCCTCGTGGAGGGCGGCGGCGACGGCGTACTCGTCGTCGTCCGTCCGGCTCGCCTCGTCGGCCAGCAGGTCGGCGCGCAGCCGGACGAGCGGGCCGACGGCCGGGTCGTCGGGGTGGACGTAGTCGCGGGCGGTGACGAGGGTGCGCAGGCGTGCCCAGCAGGCCTGGGCGTCCGGGTGCCCCTGCGCGTCCAGGGTCCTCGCCCGGACGATGAGTTCGGGCAGCGCTTCGGGCACGGCGGCTTCCGTGCGGGCGGCGGGCGCGGCGGCCGGGGTGGCCGGGGCCACGTCGTCGAGACCGCGGGTGCGCAGGGTCAGTTCCAGCGCGTCGAGGAGCGGAGCGCGGTCGAGACGGGTCCTGCGGCGGTCGGTGTGGGCCGTGGTTCCGTTACGGGTGTCGAAGTGGGCGGCGAGGTCGTCGGCGCGGCCCCGCACCTCGGCGCGCAGCCCGGCCACCGTCCAGGTACGGCCCGAGAACCCGACGGCGGGCAGTTCGCCGTGACCGAGGAACTCGACCCGCTGGAGGAGGACCTCCACGCCGGTGAGGAAGTCGAACAGGGCCAGCGGCGAGTCCACCTCGTCGAACAGGCTCCGGTTCTCGGCGAGCAGTTCCAGGCCGCGTGCCTCGTTGCCGGTCAGCGCGCAGAACTCCAGGTGCCGGCCGACCTCCCCGGACATCGAGGGGTTGCGGCGGCAGGCGCGGTAGCCGGCGAGGTGCAGCTCGCGGGCCCGGTCGGGGCGGCCGGTGCGCAGCAGGGGCAGCAGTGCGTACGAGACGGAGCGGGCCGGCTCCTCCTGGCAGGACTCCTTCCCACCCAGGACGGGCTCCCAGGCTCGCAGTGCCCGCTCGTCGTCGCCCGCCGCGAGGTGGTACAGGGCGCGCTCGCAGATCTCGCAGGCCTCGCAGTCGCTGAGCCGGGTACGGGTGCGGCCCGCCCACAGCTCGTAGGCGAGGGTGGTGTCCTCGCCGACGTGGGCGGCGAGCTGGCACGCCTGCCCGTAGTAGGGCTGGAGGCCCAGGCCGGCCTTCTCGTACCGGTCGCGCATCTCCGTGAGCCACTGGCGCAGGCTCGCCAGCGGAACCTCGGGCAGCGCGCGCAGGGCGTTGGCCACCCACTTGAACCGCCAGAACAGCATGTGGCGCAGGCGCTCGTCGAAGACGTCGGGCTGCTCGTCGAAGAGGGTGAGCAGGCGGGCGAAGACGACGGGCGACTTCCGGGGTTCGGAGCCGTAGGTGTACGCCTCCTGGAGCTCGAACAGCGCGTGGATGAGCGGAACGGGCTCGGCGAACACTTCGGCGGCGTCGACGAGTTCCTCGGCGGTGACGGTGCGCGTGCGGCCGTAGGGGCGCCGGTCGTTCTCCTGGAGCGCCTGGTACAGCTCGTCGGTGCTCTGGGGGTGGGGTGCGGTGGGCATCGTCAGCTGTCCTTGCGGAGGGCGTGGGCGAGGAGGTCGAGGAAGGAGCGGTTGATGAGGCTCGACTCGGCGGGCCTGAGCGGGCGCCGGGACAGCAGCGCGGCCTGCCCGTAGAGGGCTTCGGCGCTGGTGCGGGCCAGCTCGGGCTCGTCGATGGCGACGGCGGTGCGGACCAGCGGGTTGAGCTGGTTGAGGATCAGCTGGGCCCGTGGCGCCTCCTGGCGCAGGGCGCCCAGGATGTCGCCCCACAGGCCGCCTTCCTGCTCACGCGCGAGCTGGGAGCGGGTGCGCTCGTGCCGGGCCTCGCGGCTGTCGACGAGAAGGGCGGGGGCGGAGGCGGGCTGGAAGGTGCGCAGCGCGACGTCGCAGTCGAAGACGGAGAGGGCGTCGCGGGCCAGGGCGAGGTAGGCCGAGGCGGCCAGTTCCGTCTCCCGGTCGACGGGGTCGAGGTGGGCGGTGAGGGTCGCCGGGTCGAGGTCGGCGACGCCGTTCTCGGGCCTGATCTCGGGCAGCCGGTGGACCAGTTCACGGTCGTAGGTGTAGCCGCCGTTGACGACGCCGAGCCCGGCGGCCGAGGCGATCGCCGCGACCTGCCGGAACTCCTCCACACTGGACGTGACGAGCACGGTGCGGTGGGTGCGCGCGAACTCGTCGAGGGTGGTGTGCCCGTCGGTGGTCTCGAACGGCAGCCAGGGCAGCAGCATCCGCAGGATCTCGTCGTCGTGCACCGCGAGCGACTTCACGGCCAGGTGGTGGGCCTGGAGGAAGCGGGCGAGCAGGTCCGGGTCGCCGGCGGCGGCCCGGGCGATCCACGCGCGCAGCCGCTCGGCGAGGGCGTCGCGGACGGCGGCGAGGGTGTCGTCCTCGTACAGGGACTCGCGGGACGCCGTCGGGCGCAGGCTCTCCGCGTCGATGACGCAGCGGACGAAGAACGCCCACTCGGGCAGGATCTCCTCGGCCTGTTCGGACAGCAGCATGCCCTTGACGTGCACGCGGTGGCCGTGGCGGCGCCCGGCCGGTACCGCCTCGGGCAGCACGCACGCGATGCCCTTCAGGCCCACGGCCGGCAGGTCCAGCTCGATGGTGTCCAGCGGCGTGAAGCCGAAGACCTCCTCGCCGTACGCGGCCAGCGCGCGGGAGCGGGTTCCCGGCGTGGGGTACGTGCGCGCCCAGGGCGCGGGCTCGGGGTTGACGGACGCGGCCGGGCCGCCCGTGCCGTCGTCGAAGGTCACCGGGTGGCGCAGCAGGGAGCCGAAGTGCCGGGCCAGCGCGTGCACCCGCGCCGGGCGGGTCCACTCGCCGGCGTCGCCGCGCGGCGTCAGCGTGACGGTGGTGCCGGGCCGGGGGCGGGCGGAGGCGGGCAGGGTGCGGACGGTGTAGCTGCCGTCGCCGCGTCCCCGCCACTCCACGGCGGGTGCGTCGGGGGTGCGGGCGGAGCGGCTCAGGACGTGGATCTCGTCCGCGACCAGGAAGCAGGAGAGCAGGCCGATGCCGAACTGGCCGATGAAGTCACCGCGTTGCTCGGCGATCTGCTCGGCACGCTTGCTGCTGCGGCCGATCGTGGCGAGGAAGCGGTGCACATCGGTCTCGGTGAGGCCGACGCCGTCGTCCTCGACGCGGACCACCGAACCGTCGGCGTACAGGCGGACGCCGAAGGCGTCGGCGGGGGCGGCCGGTTCAAGGGCGTGCCGGGCGGTGAGCGCGTCCACCGCGTTCTGCATCAGTTCGCGCAGGTAGACGCGGGGGCTGGAGTAGAGGTGGTGGGAGAGGAGGTCGACGAGGCCGCGCAGATCCACCTGGAAGGTGCGGTCGGCGCCGGCCGGGTTCGCGGCGGTGTCGGGCAGGGTCATCGGGCAGTCCGGGGTGCGAGGGGTGACGGGTGACGGACGGGCGGGCTCGGCGGCCGGCGGGTGCTCAGGCGCGGCGGTGGGCGCGCGCGAACTCCTTCTCGGGCTCGGCGTAGTAGGTCCAGGGCCACGTGGTGCAGGCGCCGTCCAGGGCCTGGAAGACGCGCCGGATCGTGTGCCGCTCACCGGACAGCGACAGAGCCATGGCGAACATGTTGAAGTCGCCCTGCCAGCCCGGGCGCCGTACGTAGGCGGGGTGCAGGATGCTGTGGTCGGCCGCGTCCCGCAACTCCGCCTGGACGTGGGGGTCCACGAGGCAGTCCCCGCGGTCGGACTCCACCCATTCCTCGATGTGTGCCATGGCGATCACGCAGCCGAGGCGGTGCCCCTGCGGAGTGCGGGCGAGCGCGTCACGGGCGAACGCCAGGGCCTGGCCGGGCTCGCCGCCCCAGCGGGGCTGCATCTGCGACACCCACTCGAGGTGGGTCTCCAGGTCCAGCGGGTCGCGGCGCAGGGCGGCACCGAGCCGGGTCTCGTTGACGGCGGGGTCCAGCGACATGCCGCGGCCGGAGGTGAGGAGGTGGCGCCAGGGAGTGACCCATTCGGGCCGCAGCTCGGCGGCCTCGAGCAGCTGTTCCTCGGCGATGTGGAGCCGCTCGTGGAAGACCCTCCACTGCTCCTGTGTGACGTCGACGGCACGCGCGGCGGTGCGCGCCTCCCAGCCCCAGGACATGTGGCGCGCCCCGGATATCAGCAGGGCGGTCGCCCTTGTCCTCCTCGACGGCCCGGCCGATCCAGTCCTGCACGCCGTCCAGGTCGGCGACCTCACCCAGGACATGGTGGTCGCGGCCGAGATCGAAGGGGGCCAGCGCCGCTTTGACCGCTTCCCAGTCGCCCGCGTCGGCCGCCTCCACCAGCGCGAGCACCCGGGTGTCCCCGAGTGCGCGCAGCGTGTACGTCCCGTTCTTCCGCCTGCGCGGCACGGGAAGGGCGTACGGATCCGCCGCCGCTCCCTCCGCACCCCTGCCGAACAGCTTGCCGAACATGCCGCGCCCTCCCCTGGTGCCGCGTTTGCGTCCGGTGCAGCATAAGCGGCCCCACCGACACCGCTTCCACAGGGTTTCCACCCGTGCTTCAGGGCCACCGGCGGGCCCGCCATGTGCGCCGACGGCGGCATCCCGGCGGGAGCCGGACGGGCACCCGGTGCTGCGACGGTCTAGGCGGCCGTGTCGTAGGTGTAGTGGCGGGTGTGGTCGAGCATGTCGGCCGGGGTGACGTCGTTCCACGGGCGCATGGTGTCGTTCAGGTCGACGACGTCCGGGGTGCCTGCGGCCGGGAGGTAGGTGGAGCGGGGGTGCCGGGCCTGCCAGTCGGCCCACAGCTTGTCGATGAAGGCGTGGTGGAGCCAGAACACCGGGTCGTTCGGGGAGGCGCCGGTGGCCATGTGGCCGCCGACCCACACATGGACGCGGTTGTGGAGGTTGGCGCCGCGCCAGCCCTCCAGGTGGTTGCGGAAGCCGTCGGAGGCGCTGTTCCACGGGGGCATGTCGTACGTCTCCATGGCGAGGACGGAGTCGACCTCGGCCCGGGTGGGGAGCTGGCGGCCGCCGGCGCCGAGGGCGCGGCGCAGGTAGTCGCGGCCGTCGACGCGTACGGAGATCGTCCAGCGGTTGCCGGTGCGGGCGAACGGGCCGTCCATGACCTGGCCGTCCCGGGCGCGGCCGGTGCCGCCGAGGAAGTCGGGGGCCCACAGGGAGGCGCGGGGCGTGCGGGCCACGGTCCAGTCCCAGTAGGGCAGGGCGACGGCCGGGTCGACGGCCTGGAGCGCCTGCTCGAACTGGAGGAGGAAGCGCCGGTGCCAGGGGAGGAAGGACGGCGAACGGTGGCCGACCCGGTCGCCGTTGTCGGTGTCGCTCATGATGAAGGCGTTGTGGGTGGTGACGAATGTGTCGTACTGGCCGGTGCGCTTGAGCTCCAGCAGGGCGTCGACGAAGCGCCGCTTCTCGGTGGCGGTCAGCTGGGCCTGGTTCTTGCGTACGGTCATGGTGGTACGGCTCCGGATCGTGATCAGGCGGTGGCGACGGGGACGAGCGGGGCGCCCTGCAGTTCGCGGACGGCGGCGCGGGCCACGGCGCGGGGCGTGGCGAGCGGCTCGTAGTGGTTGATCACACTGATCCAGGTGCCGTCGGCGTTCCGCATGACGTGCAGTTCCTCGCCGTCGATGCGTACGGAGTAGCCGGAGCCGTGTTCCGCGCCGTGTCCCCCGTGGTGGCCGTCGCCGTGGGAAGGGCCGCCCTGGATGCGGCGGCCCATGACTATCTCGTCGAACGTCTCCGGGCCGGCGCCCAGGTGGGCCGGAGCGGCCACGGCCTGGGCGGGAGCCGTGAGCGCGCGCCCGGCGGCGAGGCCCGCGGCGGCCGAGGCGGCGACGCCGAGGGCGCGGCGGCGCGTGATTCTGGACATGGGTAACCCCCTGAGTGGTGCGGTGGTCGATGGACCGCCGGGGGATTGGTCATGTGCCCCCGGCACGACCCATGCCTATCGGGGGTTTTCGGAGTGGGGAATTCCGCAGGTTCCGGTTGGCCGCGATACGGACAACTCACCACCTATAGTGCAGAGTTGAACGAAGTTGATCTTGCTGTTGACGGGCACGCGAAAGCCCCGGAACGTAAGTCTTGCGGAGCATGTGACAACCTCGTGAAGAATCTTCCGTTCCGGGGCGGTCGGCGTGGTCCGGCTCACGCCCGGAGACTGTCCGGAATCAGCCGCGCCGCGGCGCCTTGCGCGTCGCCCGCAGCCACTCCTTGTTCATCGCCGCGATCGACGGCAGCGGGATGCCCTTGGGGCAGGCCGTCGCGCACTCACCGGTCAGCGTGCAACCTCCGAAGCCCTCCTCGTCCATGACGCGCACCATGTCCAGCACGCGGGTCTCACGCTCCGGGGCGCCCTGCGGCAGCACATTGAGGTGGTTGACCTTCGCCGAGGTGAAGAGCATCGCCGAACCGTTGGGACAGGCCGCCACACAGGCGCCGCAGCCGATGCACTCGGCGTGCTCGAAGGCGGAGTCGGCGTCCGCCTTGGGCACGGGCGTGGCGTGCGCCTCCGGGGCGGAGCCGGTGGGGGCGCTGATGTAGCCGCCGGCCTGGATGATCCGGTCGAAGGCGGACCGGTCCACGACCAGGTCCTTGACCACCGGGAAGGCGGCGGCCCGCCACGGCTCGATGTCGATCGTGTCACCGTCCTCGAAGGCCCGCATGTGGAGCTGGCAGCTCGTGGTGCGCTCGGGCCCGTGCGCGTCACCGTCGATGACGAGCGAGCAGGCCCCGCAGATGCCCTCGCGGCAGTCGTGGTCGAAGGCGACCGGGTCCTCGCCCCGGAGGATGAGCTCCTCGTTGAGGGTGTCGAGCATCTCCAGGAAGGACATGTCCTTGGAGATGCCGTCCACCTCGTAGGTGGCCATGGCGCCGGGTGCGTCGGCGTTCTTCTGGCGCCAGACGCGCAGGGTGAGCCTCATGCGTAGCTCCGCTGGGTGGGGTGGACGTACTCGAAGACGAGGTCTTCCTTGTGCAGGACGGGGGCGTCGCCCGTGAACTCCCAGGCGGCCGCGTAGGCGAACTCGTCGTCCTTGCGGGCCGCCTCGCCGTCCGGCGTCTGGGACTCCTCGCGGAAGTGGCCGCCGCAGGACTCGGAGCGGTGCAGGGCGTCGAGGCACATCAGCTCGGCCAGCTCCAGGTAGTCGACGACACGGTTGGCCTTCTCCAGCGACTGGTTGAACTCCTCCCCCGTGCCGGGGACCTTGATCCGGCGCCAGAACTCCTCGCGGATCTGCGGGATCCGGTCGAGCGCCTTGCGCAGCCCGTCCGCCGTGCGGGCCATGCCGCAGAACTCCCACATCAGCTCGCCCACCTCGCGGTGGAAGGAGTCGGGAGTACGGTCCCCGTCGACGGCGAGGAGCCGGGCGAGCCGGTCCTCGGTCTCGGTGACGACGTCCCATACGACGGGGTGCTCGTCGGTGACCGGCTCGGTGAGCGGGTTGCGGGCGAGGTAGTCGTTGATCGTGGACGGCAGGACGAAGTACCCGTCGGCCAGGCCCTGCATCAGCGCCGAGGCGCCGAGCCGGTTGGCTCCGTGGTCGGAGAAGTTGGCCTCGCCGATGGCGAAGAGGCCGGGAACGGTGGTCTGGAGGTCGTAGTGGACCCACAGGCCGCCCATCGTGTAGTGCACCGCGGGGTAGATCCGCATCGGCACCTCGTACGGGTTCTCCGCGGTGATCCGCTCGTACATCTCGAAGAGGTTGCCGTACTTCTCCTCCACCTTGGCCCGCCCCATGCGCCGGATGGCGTCGGCGAAGTCGAGGTAGACGCCCTGGCCGCCGGGGCCGACACCGCGGCCCTCGTCGCAGACGTTCTTGGCGGCCCGGGAGGCGATGTCACGCGGGACGAGGTTGCCGAAGGACGGGTAGATCCGCTCCAGGTAGTAGTCGCGCTCGTCCTCGGGGATCTCGTTCGGCGGCCGCTGGTCACCGCGTGCCTTGGGCACCCAGATGCGGCCGTCGTTGCGCAGCGACTCGCTCATCAGGGTCAGCTTGGACTGGTGGTCGCCGGTGCGCGGGATGCAGGTGGGGTGGATCTGGGTGAAGCAGGGGTTGGCGAAGTACGCGCCGCGCCGGTGTGCCCGCCAGATCGCGGTGGCGTTGGAGTTCATGGCGTTCGTCGACAGGTAGAAGACGTTGCCGTAGCCGCCGGACGCCAGGACCACCGCGTCCGCGAAGTGGGTGGTGATCTCGCCGGTGACGAGGTTACGGGCGACGATGCCGCGCGCCCGGCCGTCGACCACGATCAGGTCGAGCATCTCGGTGCGCGGGTGCATCTCGACGTTGCCCGCCGCGATCTGCCGGGACAGCGCCTGGTACGCCCCCAGCAGCAGCTGCTGGCCCGTCTGGCCGCGGGCGTAGAAGGTGCGGGAGACCTGGACGCCGCCGAAGGAGCGGGTGTCGAGCAGACCGCCGTACTCGCGGGCGAAGGGCACGCCCTGGGCGACGCACTGGTCGATGATCTCGACGGAGATCTGCGCGAGCCGGTGGACGTTGGACTCACGGGCGCGGAAGTCGCCGCCCTTGACGGTGTCGTAGAAGAGGCGGTGGATGGAGTCGCCGTCGTTGCGGTAGTTCTTGGCCGCGTTGATGCCGCCCTGCGCGGCGATGGAGTGGGCGCGGCGCGGGGAGTCCTGGTAGCAGAACTGGACGACGTGGTAGCCCTGTTCGGCGAGGGTCGCGCCGGCGGAGCCGCCCGCGAGGCCGGTGCCGACGACGATGATCGTGTGCTTGCGGCGGTTGGCCGGGTTGACCAGCCTCGCCTCGAAGCGGCGCCTGTCCCAGCGTTCGGCTATGGGGCCGGCCGGTGCTTCGGCGTCGACGATCGGAGCGCCGACTTCGTAATCGAGGTAGCTCATGGATCAGCTCACCACTCCGGTCATGACGGCGACGGGTACGGAGATGAAGCCCGCGGTCAGCACGAGCGCGAGGACGTTGGCGAGGGTCTTGAGCGCGCGGTCGCGCCGCGCGTTGCCCACGCCGAGGGTCTGGGCGGCGGACCAGAAACCGTGCCGGATGTGCAGGCCGACGGCGAGCATCGCGACGATGTAGATGACGTTGCCGTACCAGGTGGAGAAGGTCGCGACGACGTTCTCGTACGGATGACCTGGCTGCGCGTTCGGGTTCACGGTGAGCGTCGTCAGGTCGAGGATGTGCCAGACGATGAACAGCGCGACGATCACGCCGCCCCAGCGCATGGTGCGGGTCGCGTAGCTCGCGCGGCGCCGCTTGTGGACGTACGCGGTGGGGCGGGCCTTGATGTCGCGCCTGCTGAGCTGGTACGCGGAGACGCCGTGGGCGATCACGGCCGTGAGCAGCACCACCCGGGCGATCCACAGGCCCCACTCGTAGTGCAGGACGGGCTCGCCCATGGTGCGCAGCCAGTGGCCGTACGCGTTGAACTCACCGGGGCCGAAGAAGACCTTCAGGTTGCCCATCACATGCGCGACGAGATAGCCGATCATGATCAGGCCGCTGACGGCCATGACCGTCTTCTTGCCGACGGTGGACCGCCAGAAGGTGCGCGTGAGGGACGGTTGTCGATCCGTCCGCGTTGCCAGAGCCATGGCATCAGACGGTAGGGGCGGACCGGGCCAGAGGTCCAAGACATGGTCCGGCTCATCTCCATAGGCGGTCTCTATGGAGCGGCTTATGGTGGGTGGTATGCAGTTCCAGCAGCTCCAGTACTTCGTGGCCGTGGCCGAGACCCGCCACTTCACCCGGGCCGCCGAGCGCGTCCATGTCTCCCAGCCGTCGCTGTCGCAGCAGATCAGGGCGCTGGAGAAGGAGCTGGGCGCCGAGCTCTTCAGCCGGGCACGCGGCAATATCGCGCTCACGGACGCGGGCGAGGCGCTGCTGCCGCTGGCCCGCCGCATCCTGGCGGACGCCGACACCGCGCGCCACGAGGTGCAGGAGCTGGCCCAGCTGCGGCGCGGACGAGTGCGGCTGGGCGCGACGCCCAGCCTGTGCACCGGGCTGCTGCCCGATGTGCTGCGCGCCTTCCACGACCTGCACCCGGGCATCCAGCTGCTGATCGAGGAGAGCGGCTCCCATGATCTCGTACGGGAGCTGGCGCGCGGGTCGCTCGACCTGGCTCTGGTGGTGCTGCCGCTGCCGACCCCGTCGCCTGCCCTGACGACCGTCGAGCTGCTCCACGAGGACCTGGTGGTGGTCTCCTCGGCAGCGGCGCCCGCCCCGCGCCGGCCGGTGCGGATCGCGGATCTGGAGGGGCAGCCGCTGGTGATGTTCCGGCACGGCTACGACCTGCGGGACCTGACGGTCGCGGCGTGCCGCGCGGAGGGGTTCGAGCCGTCGTTCACGGTGGAGGGCGGTGAGATGGACGCGGTGCTGGGATTCGTCCGGGCCGGGCTGGGCGTGGCGGTCGTGCCCGCGATGGTGGCGGCGCGGGCGGGACGGGACCTGCGGGTGACGGCGCTGGCGCGGCCGGGGCTGCGGCGCACCATCGCGCTGGCGCACCGGAGCGATGTGGCACCGCCGCGGGCGGCGCGGGAGCTCCAGCGGCTGCTGCTGGCGCACCGGGCGAAGCCGTGAGGGTGCGGGCCCGTGGTCCGGTTGTGCCCACCCGTCCCTCACCCAGCGGAACGAATGCCCACAACCGGGCCGGCGTCCTACACCGCGTCCGCGAGGACCAGCGCGTGGATGCGGTCGGGGGCGCCGGGGCGGGCGTAGTACCAGCCTTGGGCCGTGTCGCAGCCGAGTTCGCGGAGCTGCTCCGCCTGCGCGCCCGTTTCGACGCCTTCGACCGTGACCGCGAGTTCCAGGCTGTGCGCCAGGGAGACGATGCCTTCGACGATCTTCAGGTCGACCGGGTCGATCGGGTGCTGCTGCATGCTCTGGGTGAAGGAGCGGTCCAGTTTCAGCACGCTGACCGGGAGCCGGCGCAGGTTGGCCAGGTTGGAGTAGCCGGTGCCGAAGTCGTCCAGGGCTATGTCCACGCCCATCTCGGCCAGTTGCCGCAGCGGCTTGAGCAGGTCCTCGTCGGCGCCGATCAGCGCGGACTCGGTGACCTCCAGGCACAGGGCGCCCGGGTCGAGCCCGGAGCGCTCCAGTACGTCGACGGTGTCGGCGACCAGGTTCGGGTGGTGCAGCTGCGTCGGCGAGAGGTTGACGTTGATGCGCAGGGGGCCGCCGTCGGAGTGGCGTCGCTGCCAGAACCTGGCCTGGCGGACGGCCTCCTGGAGGACCCAGCGGCCCAGCGGCACGATCAGCCCGGTGTGCTCGGCGAGCGGGATGAACCGGTCGGGGCCGAGTACGCCGTGCTGCGGGTGGCACCAGCGCACCAGGGCCTCCGCGCCGTGCACGCTGCCGTCGCCGAGGTGCACCAGCGGCTGGTACTCGATGAAGAACTCGCCCCGGTCCAGGGCCGCGGGCAGCGCGGTGGTCAGGCCGTGCCGGGTGATGGCGCGGGCGTCCGCCTCGGGGTCGGCCCGCTCGAAACGGTTGCCGCCCGCCGATTTGGCCCGGTACATGGTGATGTCGGCGCTGCGCAGCACCTCCGCCGGTCCGCGTTCGCCGGCGGGCCCCTCGACGATGCCGACGCTGCCGCGCACGGTCAGCTCGCGGCCGTCCAGCCGGACGGGCGTGGCCAGGGCGGCGAGGATGCGGTGGGCGAGCTCGTCGGCCTGCTGCTCGGTGTCCGTGCCGGTGGTGAGCGCCACGAACTCGTCGCCGCCGAGCCGGGCCACCATCTCCCCCGGCCGGGTCGCGACGGACTGCAGCCGGTCGGCGACCTCCACCAGCAGCCGGTCGCCGGCCGCGTGGCCGAGGCTGTCGTTGATGGCCTTGAAGCCGTCGAGGTCGAGGTAGCACAGGCCGAAGCGGGTGCCGTCACGCGCGGACAGCACCTTGTCCAGCCGTTCGAAGAACAGCGTCCGGTTGGGCAGCCCGGTCAGCGCGTCGTGCGTCGCCTCGTACCGCAGCCGCAGGTTGAGCAGCCGGCGCTCGGTGGTGTCCTCCATCAGCGCCAGCTGGTACTGCGGGCGGCCCTCAGGGTCCCGGAGCAGGGAGACGGTCAGGTTGGTCCACAGGACGGTGCCGTCGCCCCGGTAGAAGGGCTTCTCGACCCGGAAGTGGTCACGCTCGCCGCGCACCAGCTCCCCGTACAGCTTCCAGACGTGCGGCGCGTCCTCGGGGTGGACCCACTCGCTGACCCTGCGGCCGCGGACGTGGTGCTCCAGGCCGCCGAACATGCGGGTGAGGGCGCCGTTGACCTCCAGCACGTTGCCGTCGAGGTCGGCGATGCCGATGCCGATGGCCGCGTCCTCGAAGACGGCACGGAAGCGGGCCTGGGTGGCGTGCAGGGCCTGTTCGGCGAAGCTGCGCGCGGCGAGCGCCGAGCGGGCGATGGCCTCCTGCTCGGCGAGGGTGCGTTCGCGCAGCGCCTGGGCGAATCCGGCCGCGAGCGCGTGCTGGAGCCGGGCGCAGCGGGCCCGGAGCTCCTCGGCCGCGGCGCTCTCCCCGTCGCCCCCGCAGTACAGCACCAGGTAGGAGTCGACCACGCCGAGGGTACGGCTGAGCGCGTCCGGGTCGGTGCAGTGCGCGGCCACCAGGGCGGCCCCGACGCGGTGCGCGGGCGTCGGGTCGAACGGCCTCGCGTGCAGCGCGTCGCTCAAGTCCCGTGCCAGCGGCAGCAGGTGCCGCTCCGTCTCGGAACGGGTCATCG
This sequence comes from Streptomyces sp. CB03238, assembly GCF_002099185.1. Lineage (NCBI taxonomy): Bacteria > Bacillati > Actinomycetota > Actinomycetes > Kitasatosporales > Streptomycetaceae > Streptomyces > Streptomyces sp. CB03238. The sequence continues at coordinate 196,296 of NZ_NBCN01000014.1, forward strand.
ACGTGGCCGTGACGGGGAAGATGGCCCGGCTCCAGATGGTCGCGAACCGCTGGAGTCTGTCCTCCAGGCCGTCCGGTTCCGCGGAGGAACCGGACGCCTGCGCCGGCATGCTCACGCCTTGCGCCCCACCCCTGCGTAGCCCGAGAAGGCGTATGGATCCTCTTGGTCGAGTGGGTTCTCCGGCCGCCACTCAGGCATCGACACGAGACCCGGTTCGACCATCCGGAACCCGTCGAAGAAGCGGGCGATCTCCTCGCGCGTCCGCATCACCAGCGGGTTGCGGATGTCGCGGTAGACGTCCACCGCGCCGCCCACGCGTTCCTGCGGCAGCGGGATGCCCTCGTACGAGGCATGGCTGACGATCAGGAGGCTGCCGGGCGCGAGGGCGTCGCGCAGCTCGGCGACGGCACGCTGTGGTTCGTCCGTGTCCTCCAGGAAGTGCAGGACGGAGACCAGCAGCAGGGCCACGGGCCGGTCCAGGTCGAGGAGGGCGCCGGTCTCGGGGGCGGTGAGGATGTCCCGCGGCTTTCGCAGGTCGGCGGCGAGGACCCCGGCGTTCGCGTTGCCTTCCAGTACGGCCTGGCTGTGTGCGACGGCGACGGGATCGTGGTCGACGTACAGGACGCGGGCTTCGGGGTCGGCGCCCTGCGCGACCTCGTGGACGTTGCCGAAGGTGGGGATGCCGGAGCCGATGTCGAGGAACTGGGTGATGCCCTCGCTCACGGCGTACCGTACCGCCCGGCGCATGAACGCCCGGTTGGCCTGCTGGATCTTGGGAAGACCCGGCACGAACTCCATGACCTTGCGGGCCGCTTCGCGGTCCACCTCGAAATTGTGCGAGCCGCCCAGGTAGTAGTCGTAAATGCGGGACACGCTCGGCACCGAAATGTCGATGCCCGGCGGGGCCCAGGCGGGACGCTCCATCGATGTCTCCAACAAGTCGCCACGGAATGCGGCCATGTTCATGGCCAGTGTTCGAGCCGAGGCTACTGATCGCCCGCCGGGAGGGCGAGGGGAAACGGAAATTATCGATCCGTTCTTGGTCACACGTCTCGGTCACTGGACGGTGGCACGTGCGGCGTCCGTGGCACGTGCGACCGGCCCGCCGCTCACGCGGGGAGCGTGGGGCGGCGGGCCGGCGGGGTGTCCGGGCCGGCTGGGCCGGACACCCGAGTCGCGACGTACGTGGGGACTCTACTTGGACGTCGCGACCATCTTTCCGGTGGGCGAGACGGCGAACCAGGTGCCGCCCACGCCCTGACCGTTGGTGTCACCGGGCTTCTTGTCGCCCGCGAAGGTGTAGAGGGGCCAGCAGTCGATGGTCTGCTGCTTGATGCCGTCGGGCCGGTTGAAGGTGACGTAGCCCTTCGTGGAGATGCCCTCGGTGTCGTTCTTGTCGACGGGCGCGACGACCGGCCACTTCTCCAGGCACTCGCCGGTGCAGGCGGTCTTCATGGGCCACGCCGAGTCCTTCTCGAACCGGTAGACCGTCATGCCGTTCTTGTCGACGACGATCTCGCCGAGCTTGGGGTCCTTGCGGACGGACAGGCCCGCCAGGTCGGCCGGCGCACCCGCGCCCTCGCCGCCGCCCTGCTCCTCGGCCGTCCCCTCGTCGGCGCCCTCGTCCTCGGCGGCCCCCTCGTCGCCGCCGCCCGCCAGGGCCGCCTTAGTGCCGTCGGGGGCGGCCGCGAACCAAGTGCCGCCCACGCCCTGGCCCTTGGTGTCACCGGGCTTGGCGTCCTTGGCGTACCGGTACATCGGCCAGCCGTCGATGGTGAGTTGCCTGGTGCCGTCGGCGCGCGTCACCTCACCCATCAGGGAGGCGTCGACACCGGCCGGGGGCTTGGCGCCCTCGGCGGCCACCACGGGCCAGGCCTTCGCGCAGTCGCCCTCGCAGGCGGACTTGGGCGGGTTCGGGGTGTCCTTGTCGAAGCGGTAGAGCGTGAGACCCTCGCTGTCGGTGACGACCTTGCCGAGCTCCTTGCTGTCCCAAATGGCGAGCTGACCGGCCGGCTTGGCGGCGGCCGCCTCCCCTCCGGAGCCGGCGCCGGAACCGTACCCGGCGCCCGAACCGTAGCCGGCGCCGTTCTCGGCGGGCGCGCCCGCCGGTGCGGCCGCGCCGACCGAACCGGCGGGGGCTTGGTCCCCCTTGTCCTGACCGCACGCCGTCGTCAGCGCGAGCACGGCCGCCGCGGACAGCGCGAGCGAGGCGTTCCGCCAGGTCTTCATGTCAACTCCCGTTGTATCGAGGTAGTTTGGCGACGCCCAGGCGTGCCGTTCATGGCCCTATGTACGGGCGGGAGGGCGACGCGTGTTCAACGCGTCGGGAAAATTTCTCCGGCGGCGGCGGAACGGGGGTTACGAAAAACCCTTCCATCAGGGGAATCACACCGGTTCCAGGCCGCACCAGGGCACTGAGCGATCATGCTCAACGGCGTGTACGGAACCCTCGTCGCGCGACTCCTGGCAGCCGCCGCCCTCGGCTGGTTGCTGACCGCCCCGCTGCCCGCGGCGGCCGACAGTTGCGCCATCGCCCACATCGGCCCCGGCACCCCCGAACCGGCCGTCGCGGTCGCGGGCGGCGCCACCTGCACGGCGGGCCCCTCTCCCGCACCGGAGCCCCCTCCCCCGCCCAAACCGCCCGCACCGCCGCCCCCGCCACCGCCCCCGCCGCCTCCCGGGCAGGTCGTCCCCGAGCCACCGCCACCCC